>DATEEW010000142.1:0-4377 GCA_035280965.1 Burkholderiales bacterium | reverse complement strand
CGCCGATCTGGTGGGCACGAATCTGCTCTACGCCGATGCGAGTCGCAATCGCGTCGACGTCAAAAACACGCTGCGCTGGCGGCGCATGAAAGGCACGTTGGGCGGCCTGGAAGACGTCGCGGCCGGCATTAGCGGATGGGGCGCGCATGCGGTGGAAATGCTGGAGCGCGTGGTCTGGGTGCAAAACTTTGCGCATCTCAAGCCGCGCTCGCATTTCGCATTCGACTTGCGCAATCGCGATGCAGTGGCGGCGCTCAACACGCCTTTCACCGAAGCGCGACTGATTCACGATTTGCGCCCCGTGGCGCGGCGAGGCGCGGACGCTGTCGGTCTTGCGCGCGCTCGCAATGCAGCCGTGCATGTGTGGCCCATTCCTTCGCATCCGATCGGCGCCGCGACACCGAGTGCGCTGAGCAATGGTCGCTATCGGTTCTCCACGCTCGGGCGTGATCTGGCTTTGTATGCCGGGGGAGATAAAGCGCAGCATTGCACGGAAAATGCGGGTGCGGATATTTGCAAGCCGCATACGGATCATGTTCCCGTGCGTATGCGCGACGCGCAAAAACATACAACCGTCTATCTCAACACACCGCTCGGTTTCAGCATTCGTGAAGACGGGGTTCCGATTTGTGGCGCGGCGCCCAGCACGGGCGCGCTCGCGGCGCCTTCGGTCTCGCCGAATTTCGATTATGCGGTCCTCGCCACGCAGCGTGGAATGGTGGCCGCCGACACCACGCTCTTCGGCGCAACACAAAACTTTAGTATTGAGGCGGTACGACTGGGCGCGCTGATGCAAATCATCAATGCCCAGAACGCGCCTACGCCTTATAGCCCCGGACTGCCTTTTGCCGCACAGCTGGTCCTGCACAACCCGCACGGTCGCCTCGCGCTCGATGGTGTTACGCCAGATTTTGGTTATACGGCAGGTGTGCAGCCTTATACGCCGGACAGCGGCGACTTTCATCATCCGGCAATGCTGCTGCGCTTGACCAATGCCGGGGCTGCCGCTGCTTTTCCCGTCAGCGAAATCATTTTGCGCAATGAACGCGGCACGGCACTGCAAGTGTTTCTGCCCGGTCTGGCCCTCATGCAGCCGGCGCAATCGCTCTATTTATATGTGTCCACAGACGGCAGCACCTATTTCGCGAGAGGCGATCACGCGGTGGGATTGCCTGACCGCAACCCCGACAACGGCGCTTATGGCGCTTATGCATTGAACCATCTCGCCCGCGCGGCGGAAGCGCAGGTACGCATCACGCCCGGTCATCCGGTAGGGCCGACGCGGACTCGCCGGGCGGTGATCCGCAGCTTGTGCTGCTGGGATAAGCCGCTCGAACCACCGTTGATTACGGGGCAGGTCGCTATCGATCCCGAACGCGGCCGCTTCATGTTTCCGGTCGGTGAGTTTCCGCAGGGGGTATTGAGCGTGGACTACCGGTATGCCTTCACTGCTTCAGTGGGCGCGGGACCCTACGATCGCGGCGATCGCTCCGCTTCGACCATCACGGTGGCGCGCAACGCGAACGCGCAGCACAACAGTATTCAAGCGGCTATCAACGCCGCGCCAAACGCTGGAACGCTACCGGTCGTTATCGAAATCCTGGATAGCGCGCGTTACGACGAAGCGCTGCTGGTCGACAACCGCAATTTCCCCGGCGGGTTGTTCCTGCAAGCGGCCGCTTTGCAAACGCCGATCATCGTCAAGCCCGCGATACCCGGCCCTGTGCTGCGCGTGAGTAATTCCACAATTTCTTCGTTGACGCTCGACGGCTTGACCTTGAGTGGTGGCGACGTGGAAATTACCGGAGCAGTAGGCGACATCGCTTTGCGTTATTGCACCCTGGTGCCCGGCACGGTCTCGCTAAGCATAACCAGCGTGGATCTGGAATTGGGCGTGAGCGCATGTATCACCGGACCCTTGGTGCTGAATGCGCCGAACGGCAGTGTGCATCTGGCCGACTGCATCGCGCAGCACCCCTCCGCGACGGTGGAGCAGCCTCAGGGTCAAAGCGCGATCTCGGGCGCCAATATAGACGGCGATATTCAACGCAGCACGGTGTTCGGCGATTGCGTTCTGAATAGTGCGAATGCAGGCAATGCGCTGTTCTACGGCGACCTCAGCCTCACCGATCTGGATTCAAGCTGCTTACGCTTCAGCCGTCTGCCTAAATCTTTGCATCCGACGCGCGCCTTCCACACGACGAGCGTAACGCCGATCTTCATTTCTATTACTTACGGCGATGCGGGCTATATGCATCTGCATCCCAATACCGATGCCGCCTTGCGAAACGGTGGCGAAGAGGGCGGTGAAATCGGCGCCTTCTATAGCGCAGGTATCGCCTGGCGTCTGCAAAACCTTGGTATCCGGCTGGCCGAATACACGCCCGCCGGGATCGACTCCTTTGCCGTGGCGGCGTTGCCGCGGCTTGCCTTTCGCGGGAATGTGCCCCTATGAAAAACGATATCTCCAGACTTTCTTTCAACGAGCTCAACCATTATCTGGGCGTGTTTCAGCAAATGGGACGCGTGCCGCTCGATGCCGACTTCAACGAACAGAACGAGTTGATGCTGCGTCTCGTGCAGCGCTTCGCCGGCGATGCGGTGCACACCGGCAGTCCGAACAACGGTTTTCGCGTCGATACGCGTTTGCTGTTGGATGCCTGCGACAAGCGCGAAGCGTGGAGCGCGACACCAAACACGGTAAATCTGTTCATCGATTACTTCGACCATCGTGTCGGCGACGGCAGCCTGGTCGCCACCAACGCGAGCAGCATTGCTAAAACACTGGCCCAACCGATGGACTGGCGTTCGCTGGTCGAAGTGGTCGTACACGTCAAAGGCGTGTTCGCCGCGACCGACTTTGTCTTTTATGCGAACGACGGCACGACGAGTCACAGCTTCACCATGACCGAACTCACCAGCGAAAGCGGTTGGCGCGTATTCAGCGCAGTGCCGGGGGCCTGGCCGGCCGGGTTCGCTGCCGATGCGGTGGTCGAGTACGGTTTTACCAGCCTGGACGCGACGACGCGTTACAGCATCGATGCGTTGCGTTTCGATGCGCCGATCTATAGCCGTCTCTTGCGCACGAGTCTGACCAAGCAATTCAGCGCGACGCCGAATACCGCCACTTTGGCGCAAGACGACGATCTGCGCATCGCAGGAGGGCTCTCGCTCAAAGTCAGCGGTGCGACGCAACTGAATTACGCGATTCCCGCGCCGCAGGACCTTTCGCGCGCTCGGGCACTACATGTGCCGCTGCGCCGCTCGCAACCGGCGGCAAGTTTCAATGTGACGCTCGTCGATGGCGACAGTCCGGCACATTCGCTCACGCTCACAGGCGCGACCACGCTGGTCATCAACGGCTGGGAAGTGTTGCGTTACGCGCTGCCGCAGGTGGGCACCTTCACCTGGAGCAACGTCGTCGAATTGAGGTTGGATACCCTGGCCGCCGTCGAGTCCTATTGGATCGGCAACGTATTGCTCGAAGTCGATCCCGCAGACGATTTGCTCATCATGGGGGGCGACGGCACACCCGAAGGCGCGGGCCGCTTCTATGGCGATGGCCTCGCCGCAGTGAAGGAAGCGCACGAAAGCTATTTCACGCAACCGCAATTGCCCTTGGCCGATCCCGCGGCGTTGGAGCCGGTCAATCAGGATCAGCATCGCATCGATTGGGCTTATCTGGATTTGTGGGAGCGTCCGCTTTCCTACATCGAGCAACCGCCGCTACGCGAAATCGCGCTTGAAGGGCAGGACACTTGCACGCGCACGCAGCTCATCGCGCAAGTGCGGTTGCTCAAAGGGGTGGCGGTAACGCTCGTGAATGAGCCTTCGCCGCCCGCTAACGCCTTCGCCAGTCTGCCGCGCTGGGGCAAGGGCACGCTCAGCACCAAAGATAAACCGGCCGCGACCTTAGACCCATGCGCCGACCCTTGCGAACCGGAAATCGCCGGACCTTACCTGGGCGAAGGCGATCGCTTATTCCGCGTCGAGATTCATCGCGCCGGCAACATCTCGAACGATATTGCGACTTCCGCATTGGCGAAATGGTCGCGGGACAACGCCGCCATCGCCTGCCCTTTGTTGAGCGATGCGCTCGTAAACGCAACGTCCGCAGTGGTAGAGCGGCCCGATCTTTTCGCCATCGGGGACTTGATCGAAATCTCCGACGATCTTGTGGAACTTATCACCGGCCCTTACGAAGATCGCGTCAATCATCGCGCGCATCGTCGCGGTGAACTGCGCCGCATCGTCACCGTAAACCTCCAGACGCGCCGCATTTCCTGGGAAGATCCCGCCGCGCTCGATCCGGCCATGCACGCGCCGCTGCCCGAAGCGATGCGGCTCGCCTATCACGCGAAAATCACCAAGTGGGAC
>DATEEW010000141.1:0-6687 GCA_035280965.1 Burkholderiales bacterium | reverse complement strand
CGTTCGCGCCGCTCTTCTTTGATTTCTTCTGGAACCTGGTCCGGCAACGCGTTCGCCGTCGCGCCCTCTACGGGCGAATAGGCGAAGCAACCGACGCGATCCAGTTCCGCCTCTTCGAGGAATTCCAGCATTTGTTCGAACTCGGCTTCCGTTTCGCCGGGGAATCCAACAATAAAGGTACTGCGCAGCGTGATGTCCGGACAGGTCGCGCGCCAAGCGCGAATGCGTTCAAGATTTTTCTCGCCCGACGCCGGCCGTTTCATCAGCTTGAGAATGCGCGGACTGGAATGTTGAAAAGGCACGTCCAAATAAGGCAGCAACTTGCCTTCGGCCATCAGCGGAATCACATCGTCCACATGCGGATAAGGATAGACGTAATGCAGACGCACCCACACGCCCAACTCACCCATGGCGGTAGCCATTTCGTTCATCCGCGTCTTGAGTGGGCGTCCACCCCAGAAGCCCATGCGGTATTTCAAATCGACGCCGTATGCGCTGGTGTCCTGGGAGACGACGAGCAATTCCTTGACGCCCTGCTTGACCAGATTTTCCGCCTCCTGCATTACCTCGCCGATCGGTCGACTCACGAGATCACCGCGCATGGAAGGAATAATGCAGAAGCTGCAACGGTGATTGCAGCCTTCGGAAATTTTTAGATAAGCGTAATGCTTGGGCGTGAGCTTGATGCCGGCCGGGGGCACGAGATCCACAAAAGGATCGTGGGGTTTGGGCAAGTGTTCGTGTACGACGGCCATAACTTCATCGGTGGCATGCGGCCCCGTCACTGCAAGCACGCTGGGATGCACGTCTTGAACGATGGTGCCTTTGGCGCCCAGACAGCCGGTGACGATCACCTTGCCGTTTTCGGCTAAGGCCTCGCCGATCGCGTCCAGCGATTCCTCGACGGCGGCATCGATGAAGCCGCAGGTGTTGACGATAACGAGATCGGCACCGTCGTAGGACGGCGAGATGGCGTAACCTTCGGCGCGCAACTCGGTAAGGATGCGCTCGGAATCGACCAGCGCTTTAGGACAACCTAGGGAAACAAAACCGACTTTAGGCACTGAATTCGACATGGAGGTTAAGGTCACGCGCGCGGCGCCGTGAGCGAGGGGAAACTATACGAAACGTTGGGTCAAGCATGCCACAGACCCGATCGGAAAGCCTTGATCAAAGCCCCTCAAATCGACTCGACGCAAACGATTTCAGGAGGCCGTCAGCCGAGCCCATACGGCTTAGTTCAACGTTGGGGATCGTCCTTTTTAGGCTCCGAGGAGGTCGGAGCCTCGGGCGGCGAAGCAAAGCCGGGAAAACCTCCGAACATATTTTTGCTTTGCTGCTGCATCTGCTCGAATATGTTTTTGCTTTGATCCATATAGTTGGCCATCAAGCCCTGCATCGCCGGTCCTTGCATGGCCAGGAATTGCGTCCACATGTCCTGGCTCGCTTTTAGCGGGTCGGCCACCATTTGGCGCGATTGATCCTGAAAATTCTTTTGCATTTCGGCAAAGAGCTGAATATTGCGCTCCAGACAGGAAGTCATCATCGTCTGCATCGCGCTGCCGTAGGAACGGATGAACTGCGTCAAGACGTCATGTGTAAACAGGGGAGCGCCGTTCGACTCTTCTTCCAGGATGATCTGCAGCAGAATCGAACGCGTGAGATCCTCGCCCGATTTGGCGTCGATGACCTGAAAGCGCTCCTGTTTCAGCACGAGCTGCTTCACATCGGCCAGCGTGATGTACGAGGACGTTTTCGTGTCGTACAGACGGCGGTTGGGGTACTTCTTAATCAGGCGCAGGGTTTCGGACATTGGCTTGCCCCGTCATTGCGTATGCTGACCGCCGTTGATGGCGATATTGGCACCGGTCACAAAGGCCGCTTCCGGAGAGCATAAATATGCCACCAGCGCGGCCACTTCTTCCGGCTTGCCCAGGCGGCCGACCGGAATTTGCGGAATGATCTTACTCTCCATTACGTCTTTGGGTACGGCCGCCACCATTTTGGTGTCGATGTAGCCGGGAGACACGGTATTTACCGTCACTCCCTTGCGGGCGACTTCCAAGGCAAGCGATTTGGTGAATCCGTGCAGCCCCGACTTGGCCGCCGTGTAATTGGTCTGCCCGAATGCGCCCTTGGAAGCGTTCACCGAACTGATATTGATAATGCGCCCCCATCCGCGTTCCATCATTCCGTCGCAAAGAGGCTTGGTCATATTGAACACGCTGTCGAGGTTGGTGCTCATCACCGCGTCCCAATCGACCTTGCTCATTTTCTTGAAACTGGAATCGCGCGTGATGCCGGCATTGTTGACCAGGACGTCCACTGCGCCCAATTTGGCCTGCACGGCCGCCGCACATTGCTGACAGGAACTGTAGTCGCCTACGTCGACCGGGAACGCATGAAACTCATATCCCTTCGCGCTTTGCTCGGCCAACCAGCGGTCGACATTGTGATTGCTAGGCGAATGAGTCACTGCCACTGTGAAACCGGACGTATGCAACCGGATGCTGATCGCTTCGCCGATACCGCCCATACCACCCGTCACAAGGGCAATGCGCTTTTGTTGCATGGAAGAATCCCCTCCAAACAGGCCTGATACCACTGTAGAGCATTATGGCACGACTGCAGGCCGTGGGAGGGGGCGACCCCCTGGAGGGTCACTCCATATGGAGACCGCCGTTAATAGAGATGTTGGCACCGGTGATATACGCCGCTGCATCGGATACCAAATAGCCCACCAACCCGGCAATTTCTTCGGGCTTGGCCAGGCGTCCCATGGGTATCGAGTTTTTTACCTGCTCCAGCACTTCCGGTTTCATCGCCCGCACCATTTCCGTATCCACATAACCGGGTGAGATGGTGTTGACGGTGACCCCTTTTTTGACGACTTCCTGCGCCAACGCCTTGGAAAAACCATGCATGCCGGCTTTGGCCGCCGAATAGTTGGTTTGACCGAATTGCCCTTTGAGCGCATTGACAGAAGAGATGTTCACCACCCGTCCCCATTCGCGTTCGATCATGTGTTCGATGACTTGGCGCGTCACGTTGAAAACGGAATTGAGATTGGTTTCGATGACCGTGTACCAATCGCTGTGGGACATGCGTTTGAACACGCCGTCGCGCGTAATGCCGGCATTGTTGATGAGAATGTCGATGGGTCCGATTGTGGATCGCACTCGATAAAGCATATCGGCGCAAGCATCGAAATCTTCCACTCGTCCTTCCGCGGCGAAGACGCGCACCCCCTTCTCGCGCATGGTGGCCAGCCAAGCGTCCTTTTTTTCGTAATCGGGCAGACAGTTCGCTACGACGGTGTAACCCTCCGCGCCCAGACGTTTGCATATAGCGGTGCCGATTCCGCCCATGCCTCCGGTAACAAATGCGATGCGTTCCTTCATGTGTTCCTCTCTTGGCCCGTTCAAGACGCGACCGCTTTAACGTAGGTACCCGGCGCGGGCTCGATGGGCGCGTAAGTCTTGTTACCGCAACGCTTCGGCGCGGCTACGCGTTCGCCACCATGGGGGGCAAGCCACGCGCTCCAATCGGGCCACCAACTGCCTTTATGCTGCATGGCTCCGGCAAACCATTCTTCCGCGGTAGCGGGCATTCGATCGTTGGTCCAGTAGCTGCGCTTGTTCTGCGACGGAGGATTGATAATGCCGGCGATGTGACCGGCCGCGCCCAACACGAAGCGCCGCTCGCCACGCAAAAACTCGTTGGATTTGTACGCGGTAGTCCAAGGCACGATGTGATCTTCGCGCGTACCTACCATGTAGAAAGGCAATTCGATACGGGACAGATCGAGCGATTCGCCGCACACGCTTAGCGCATCGGGCTCGCGCAATTTGTTTTCCAGATAGGTGTTGCGCAAGTACCAGCAATACCAAGGACCGGGCAAATTGGCGCCGTCGCCATTCCAGTACAGCAGGTCGAAGGCAAGCGGCTTCATGCCCAACAAATAGTTGTGCGTGACGTAAGGCCAGATCAAATCGTTTTCGCGCAAAGCCGCGAAGGTCGACGCCAAGTCGCGGCCTGAACGTACGCCGCCGGTTCCCATTTCTTTTTCGAAATGCTGGACCAAGCCTTCGTCGACGAAATAGCCGATTTCACCCGTATCGGAAAAATCCAGCATGGCAGCCATCAGGGTCGCGCTTTGAATCGGCGCCTCCCCTTTCTTCGCCAGTACGCCAAGCGCCGCGCCCAGTAGCGTACCGCCCACGCAAAAACCGAGCGTGTTGATCTCTTTTGCCTTGCGCACTTCGCGGGCAACCTCGATCGCTTTCAACACGCCATCGCGAACGTAGTCGTCCCAACTCAGGTGCCCGGTACTTTCATCAATGCTGCGCCAGGACACCATAAAAACGGTGTGCCCCTGCTCCACTGCATAACGTACAAAAGAATTTTGTGGCGATAAATCGAGGATGTAGTACTTGTTGATGCAAGGCGGAATGATAAGTAATGGGCGCTCAAAGACCGTGTCGGTTGTGGGCGAGTATTGAATGAGCTGCATCAGCTCGTTTTGGTAAATCACCTCGCCGGGTGAGACGGCCAAATTGACGCCGACTTCGAAGGCTTGTTCGTCGTTCGTGGCAATGCGACCGCGCTGAATGTCTTCGAGCAGGTTGCTCATGCCTTTACGCAGCGATTCCCCCTGCGTATTGATCGCGGTCTGCAAAGCCACCGGATTGGTCGCCAGATAATTTGCCGGATTGAGCGCATGCACGAATTGTCGCGCGTGAAAACGCAACTTCGTTTTTTCACGCTCGTCGAGGCGCGCGGCTTCGACGGTCTCCATTACGAAGCGTTCGTAGAGCAAATAATTGCGCTTGAGGAAATCGTAATAAGGATCGCTCCAGGCGGTAGCGCTAAAACGCCGATCCTCGTGCGTTTTAGGCGGCGTCTCTTCAGGTTTTTTTACGGACCAAATGTTCAGCCACAATTGCGCAAGATCGCGCTGATACGCCATGTGCGCTTCGGCCAGGCCATGCCATGCCGGCTCCGTCACGGGCACTTCAGGAATTTCAGGTTTGGGTTCAGCAGAGACCGGTGTGCTGACGATCGGGCTTTGCGTCGGCTCGGCGGATAAAGGGATTCCTATTGAGGCCGCTTTGGCTTTTTTTGTTCGAGGTTTGCGAGAAGAAGGTGGGCTCACGATGCCATTGACGGTAGTAGAACAGCGCCATATTGCGCCGCAGCATTGACCACGTCAACGGGTCGCGATTCAAGCTTGGTAAAACTCCCGGTACCACGCCACAAATCGACGCACACCCTCCTCCACCGGGGTATCAGGCTTGAAGCCAACTGTCTGATCCAGTAGCCGAATATCCGCGGCCGTGGCCACAACATCGCCAGGCTGCATGGGCAACAGTTCGAGCTTGGCTTTGATACCCAGGCATTCCTCAAAAACCTGGATATAGCGCATCAGCGCTACCGGTTCGTTATTGCCGATATTGAACACCCGCCAAGGCGCTGAACTTTCCGCGGGCGTGTCGGGTTGACCGCCGGGTGCGGGCGGCGCATCCATCGTCCGCACCACGCCTTCGACAATGTCGTCGATGTAAGTGAAATCCCGCTGCATATTGCCCTGGTTGAACACCTTGATCGGCTCGCCGGCCAACATCGCTCGCGCGAAAAGAAAGGGCGACATATCGGGACGGCCCCAAGGCCCATAGACGGTGAAGAAACGCAATCCGGTGCAAGGCAATCCGAATAGATGTGCATAGGTATGCGCCATCAATTCATTCGCTTTCTTGGTGGCGGCGTACAAGGACACCGGATGGTCCACGCTATCGTGTTCCGAAAAAGGCATTTTGGAATTCAAGCCGTAGACGGAGCTCGAAGAGGCGTAGACCAGATGCTTCACGCCACCGTGACGGCAACCTTCAAGAATATTGCCGAAGCCCACTAGATTCGAATCGACATACTTGTGCGGATGCGTAACCGAATAGCGCACGCCTGCCTGGGCGGCCAGATTGACCACGCAATCGAAGCGATCTTTTTCAAACAGGCTTTGCATCGCCGCACGATCGGCGATGTCGACCCGCTCCAGGCGAAATTCGGGATGCCAGACCAAGCGCGCAAGACGCGCCTCTTTCAGCGCGAGATCGTAATAGTCATTGACGTTGTCGACCCCGACGATTTCGTCGCCGCGCGACAGCAAACGTTCGGAAAGCGCCGCGCCGATGAAACCGGCAGCGCCCGTAACCAAAATACGCATGTAAATCCCCACGAGGCGACGC
This sequence comes from Burkholderiales bacterium, assembly GCA_035280965.1. Classification (GTDB taxonomy): domain Bacteria; phylum Pseudomonadota; class Gammaproteobacteria; order Burkholderiales; family SG8-39; genus DATEEW01. The sequence goes on along the minus strand of DATEEW010000141.1, from coordinate 445 downwards.
GTGCTTTCGGGCTTCTTCTACAATACGCGCGCGTCTTTATTCGAATTGGCCCAAGTGTACATCGTCGCCATTGCGTGGCTCTACATCGCAATTCTCATGGCCGTGACCGAAACCAGCTTCATTGCAGGGCTGGCCACTTTTTTGTTTTACGGGCTGGGACCGCTGCTGCTGTTCTGGTGGATAGTCGGTACGCGGGTGCGAAAACAACGCCGCCTAATGCGAATGTCGCGCAAGATCCCCGACCAACCAGACCAGCCCGACACCCGCGGCGATCAATAGCACCTGTTGCAGCGTCGCGCTGAGTTCAGGCCGCTTGTGCAGGCCTGGAATTAAATCCGCCACGGCGACGTAGATCATGCTCGCCGCCGCCAACGCAAGTAGCGTGTCCACAGCGCCTTGGGCCGCCTGTAGTCCGTAGTAGGCCAAAAGCGCGCCGACGACCATC
>DATEEW010000140.1:0-18096 GCA_035280965.1 Burkholderiales bacterium | reverse complement strand
ATAGGAGGAATACATATATGCAGTCCGCGTGGCGAATTCGGCCGCACAAGTGTCCACACGTTTATAAACCGGGCGCAAGCCCAAAGCATGACGGCGCTTGCGGACTTCGGCGCCCGTCGTGCCAAGCAACCTGCCGAGTCGGCGATCCGAAAAACCTGCGCGTTTTAGAACCAACAAATCATCTTTGCTTAACGATGCCAGATCGCGGCCTTTGACTTCCCGCTCTTGGCGGATCAGGTCTTCGATTTGCGCGAGGAACCAGGGATCGATTTGCGAGTCGCGATGAATCTCTTCGAAGCTCAACCCACAACGGAAAGCGTCGGCCACATACCAGATGCGATCCGGGCCGGGATTACCGATTTCCGCATCGATCTCTTCCAAATCCGTAGTCTTTTCGTCCAGGCCGTCGACGCCAACTTCCAGGCCGCGCAAAGCTTTCTGAAAGGATTCCTGGAAGTTCCGGCCGATGGCCATCACTTCCCCCACCGATTTCATCTGCGTGGTGAGACGACTGTTCGCCTGGGGAAACTTCTCGAATGCGAAGCGCGGAATTTTGGTTACGACGTAGTCGATGGTCGGCTCGAAGGACGCCGGCGTCGCACCACCGGTGATTTCGTTTTTGAGTTCGTCCAGCGTGTACCCGACGGCCAGCTTGGCTGCGATTTTCGCAATCGGAAACCCTGTGGCTTTCGAGGCTAAGGCAGAGCTGCGCGAGACGCGTGGGTTCATTTCAATCACCAACATCCGCCCGTCTTTAGGATTGATGGCGAACTGCACATTCGAGCCGCCCGTATCAACGCCGATTTCACGCAGCACCGCTACTGACGCGTTGCGCATCAGTTGATATTCCTTGTCCGTGAGCGTCTGCGCCGGAGCGACAGTAATCGAATCGCCGGTATGTACGCCCATCGGGTCCAAGTTCTCGATGGAGCAAATGATGATGCAGTTGTCGGCGCGATCGCGCACGACTTCCATTTCGAATTCTTTCCAGCCGATCACCGATTCTTCGATCAGCAATTCGTTGGTCGGCGAGGCTTCGAGGCCGCGACCGCAAATATCGAGAAACTCTTCTTTGTTGTACGCGATACCGCCGCCGGATCCGCCCATGGTGAAGGATGGGCGAATAATCACCGGATAGCCGATCGCGGCTTGCACTTGCAGCGCTTCTTCGATGGAGTGCGCAATCGATGAACGCGCGCTTTCGAGCCCGATTTTTTTCATCGCGTCTTTGAATTTTTCGCGATCTTCTGCTTTATCGATCGCTTCGCGGGTCGCGCCGATCAATTCGACGTCATATTTTTCCAACACACCATGCTTGGCCAAATCGAGCGCGCAATTGAGTGCGGTTTGTCCACCCATGGTGGGCAACACCACATCGGGACGTTCTTTCGCAATGATCGCTTCGACGACTTGCCAGGTGACCGGTTCGATATAAGTCACGTCCGCCATTTCCGGATCGGTCATGATCGTCGCCGGATTGGAATTCACCAGAATGACTTTGTAGCCTTCCTCGCGCAGCGCCTTGCAGGCCTGCGCGCCGGAATAGTCGAACTCGCAGGCCTGACCGATAACGATCGGGCCCGCGCCGATAATCAGAACACTTTTTATGTCAGTACGCTTTGGCATCTAAGTCTTTAAGCGCAGCGGAGCGGCACGAAAATCGCGCCGCAATCTGCGGTTCAGGATTTTTTCTTTTCTTCCATCAAGGCGACGAAGCGATCGAACAATCCGCCGATATCGTGCGGGCCGGGACTCGCTTCGGGATGGCCTTGAAAGCAGAACGCGGGTTTGTCTTTGTACGCCAACCCCTGCAGCGATCCGTCGAAGAGCGACACATGAGTCGCGCGAACATTCGCAGGCAGCGTGGCCGGATCGACGGCAAAGCCGTGGTTTTGGCTGGTGATCACCACTTCGCCCGTGTCCAGGTCTTTGACCGGGTGGTTCGCGCCGTGGTGACCGAATTTCATTTTATGAGTTTTGGCGCCGGAGGCCAGACCCATCAGCTGATGGCCCAGACAAATACCGAATGTGGGGAGCTCCGTCGTGCCGACAATTTCGCGAATCGCCTTGATGGCGTAATCGCAAGGCTCCGGATCGCCGGGGCCGTTGGACAGAAAAATTCCATCCGGCTTAATCGCAAGCACATCCTTCGCAGGCGTTTGGGCCGGGAATACGGTGACTTTGCAACCGCGATCGACCATGAGTCGCAGAATGTTGCGCTTCACTCCGTAGTCGTAAGCGGCGACGTGAAAGCGCGGGTTCTCCAGCTTTTTAAAGCCCTTGCCGAGTTCCCAGCTACCTTCGGTCCATTCGTATGGCTTTTCGGTGCTCACGACTTTTGCCAAGTCCATGCCCGCCAACCCAGGGAACTCGCGCGCTTTTTTCAAAGCTTCAGTTTCATTCACATGACCGGCCATGATGCATCCGGCTTGAGCGCCTTTTTCGCGCAATATGCGCGTCAGCTTGCGCGTATCGATATCGGCAATGCCCACGACACCATTGCTACTCAGGTATTCGGATAAGGACTGCTCGGAGCGCCAATTCGAGACCAGCAACGGCAAATCGCGTATCACCAGACCGGCGGCGTAAATCTGCTTGGACTCTTCGTCTTCGCGATTCACACCGGTGTTGCCGATATGAGGATAAGTGAGCGTGACGATCTGACGGCAATAGGAAGGGTCAGTCAGGATTTCTTGGTAGCCGGTAATCGAAGTGTTGAACACCACCTCGCCGACCGTGCTGCCGTCCGCGCCAATGGAGCAGCCGCGAAATACCGTTCCATCGGCAAGTACTAGGATGGCTGGAGGCAGATTACGGGACACGGCGTTTTCCTGGCTAGACATGAAAACGGGACAGCGCGGCGCCTGTCCCGTTTCAGATTGCCGCGCATTATACCTCAGCACGGCTTTCGCCTCAAATCTGCTGCAATGCGGAAGAGCAGTCTAGGGGTCGATGTTGCGTCTTAGATTCGCGCCGCGCGATCAACCAGCGGTGAGCTAGCGCAAACCCAGCACGTCCCACATGTCGTAGAGTCCCTTCTTCTTTCCCGCCAGGAATCGGGCCGCACGCAGGGCTCCCACTGCATAGGTCATGCGGCTGGACGAACGGACGGTGACTTCAACCCTCTCACCCTCTCCCGCGAACAACACGGTGTGCTCGCCGACGATATCACCGCCGCGAATGGCATGAAAAGCGATAGCTTTGGGATCGCGCTCGCCCGTGATGCCTTCTCGCCCATGCAGTTCCACCGCATTCAAATCGCGGCCAAGCGCGTTCGCCACCACTTCGCCCAGACGCAAGGCCGTACCCGAAGGCGCGTCAGCCTTGTGGCGATGATGTGCTTCAATGATTTCGACGTCGTAGCCCTCGCCCAGAATCTTCGCCGCAACTTCGGCGAGCTTGAAGGTGACGTTTACGCCCACCGCCATATTGGGGGCGAAGACGACGGGAATCTCGTCGGCCGCTTCGGCGATCAATGCTTTCTGTTCCGCACTGAAGCCCGTGGTGCCGATGACGGCCGCCTTTGCCAATGCCACGCACTGCGCCAGATGCGCGAGCGTGCCATCCGGCCGGGTAAAGTCGATCAGGCAATCACCCGCGGAAACTGCCGCGTGTATATCGGACGTTATTGAAATGCCCGTGCTCGAACCCAGTCCTTCTCCGGCATCGCGACCAAGAGCGGAATTACCCGGCATTTCCAACGCGGCCCCGAGGGACATATCCCGCGAGCTGAGCGTCGCTTCGATCAGCGACTTACCCATGCGACCGGCCGCGCCCGCGATGATCAGCTTCATTGAGCCGCCGTCTCGGGTTGTCGGGCAGGCATAACGTCGCCGTCGACGCGCGTCAGGCGATTGTCTTCGAAGAATAGCGTCAGCCTTCGCTCTTCAACCTCATCGCTGCGGGCGCGTTGACGACGGAAGATATAGTCCCACCGATCGGCGTGAAAGACGTCGGTCAGCAACGGTGTGCCCAGAATGAACCGTACTTGCTCCTTCGTCATTCCCGACTGCAGTTTGGACACCTGCTCCTGGGTAACGAAATTGCCCTGCTGGATTTCCATGCGATAAGGCTTGATCGAAGAGCAAGCCGTCAATGCGGCAAGAGCGATCAAGTACGGCAGGAGGCGAAAAAATGGGATGTGCAAAGCGCGTTCTCAGCGACGCGTAAAGCCGTTATGATAGCCCAGAACCTATCTCATCATTCCACGTGGCCGCGACCGAAGGCGATTGCCGCCCCTGGCAAGGCGCCGACGACGAAATTTGGTCGGCCCAAATGAGGAGAAGGCAATGCCGCTAGGGCGGCAAATCGCCCGGTCCCCGCGGGTTGTCGCTCAAAAACGGCGTCTGCGTTGTTGCGAACCCTTGCAATAGAATAGCTATTGCTGCGGGTCCGCGCCGAGCATCCATCCGCTTTGAGCGCGCAACGCGGTTCATGTGCAATGATGAGATAGGTTCTACATTATGAGTAACGCCCACGATCTGAAGAACATCGGCCTGAAGGCCACCGTGCCCCGGCTGAAGATTCTCGAACTCTTCGAGAACAGCAACGTCCGGCACTTGGCGGCGGAAGACGTTTATCGTCTGCTGCTCAAAGAAGGCGTCGACATCGGCTTGGCGACCGTTTATCGGGTGCTCACGCAGTTCGAGCAGGCCGGTCTGCTGCAGCGCCATCATTTCGAGTCCGGCAAAGCCGTTTTCGAACTGAACGACTCCAGCCATCACGATCACCTCGTGTGTGTGCAATGCGGCCGCGTCGAAGAATTCATGGACGCCGAAATCGAAAAGCGTCAAAACAAAATCGCCAAGGAGCGCGGCTTCGCGATTCGCGATCATTCGCTTTACCTATACGCGGATTGCACCAAAGCCAATTGTCCGCATCGCAACGAGCCCGGCGCCCGCACGGTCGTGCCGAATCCCTGAGTTTTAACCTGATCGCAATCTGAACGCATTAACATGCCTGCCACTGAAGAAGAAGCGAGCATGGATTTAATACTCTGGCGCCATGCCGAAGCCGAAGACAGCATTCCGGATTCGGCCCGCGCGCTTACCAAGCGCGGTCTCAAGCAAGCGGAAAAAATCGCGGCGTGGTTGAACGAACGTTTACCCAAAGACGCCGAAATTCTGGTCAGTCCCGCCAAGCGCGCGCAGCAAACGGCGCAAGCGCTGGGCCGCCCCTTCAAGACTTGTAAAGCAATCGACGTCGGCGCCGATGCGGCGCATTTGCTATCCGCCGCCGACTGGCCGGACGGAACGCATCGTTGCGTTCTATTAGTTGGTCATCAACCCACCCTGGGGCAAGTGGCCGCGCTACTCCTGGGCGGATACGAGGCGGACTGGGCTTTGAAAAAAGGCGCGGTGTGGTGGTTGTCCAGTCGCGTGCGTGGTGAACGCAATCAGGTTGTACTACGCGCCGCGATCGGCCCTGATTTAGTCGATGCTTGATTTGTTTATCACTTACATCGGAACGCTCTTGCGCGGCTAAGCGCAAGACTCGCGGCCGGTCGCCATCCCCAAAAACGGGGGCCCTGCTCCCTGCTCGCATGCGCGCCGCGATCGTCCCCGATTTGGTCGACGCCTAAGCTATTCAGCAACGGCCCGGCCTTTAGGGCCGAGCGCTTCGACCTGCAACTCGAAACCGATGCTTTCCCAGTCTTCGATTTCGGCTTCCAATGCGGCGGCCGTCAATGGATGCGCTTCCAGCCATTCGGCGGGCAAGAGAAGCACGAAGCCCTCCGGATTCTCGCTGCAATCGATACGCGGAAGCGGAATTTCGGTTCGACTACGATGAATCAACGCGGCGATACGCAAACAAAAAATCAATGCCCAATCATCGTTGCGAGCGGGCAGGTCCTGCAATTTGGACAGTTTTCCCCGATGTGCAAGAACGATGCGCGCGAGCCGTTCCTGTTCATGCTGAGAAAAGCCCGGCATATCGGCGTTGGACAGAATATAGGCGGCATGTTTATGCGAACCGGTATGCGCGATAGATAGCCCAATCTCATGCAATCGCGCCGCCCAAGTGAGCAACTGTCGGTCATGTTCGTTGGATTCGGCGCTCAATGCATCGTACAAGGCGAGCGCCAGACCATATACGCGCTCAGCTTGCATGGCATCGATGTGATATCGACGTCCAAACTGTTGGACGGTCAGTTCACGCATATCGTGATGCTGGAAGCGGCCGAGCAAATCGTATAGCACGCCCTGACGCAAAGCGGCCTCGCTCACTTCGAGGAAATGCAGTTCCAATGCCTCGAAGATTGCGCTCATCAGTGCCACGCCCCCTGGAAGGATGGCCAGACGGTCGGTGCGAATGCCCCCAATATTCAAGTTTGCTATGTGGCCGGCTTTGAGCAATTGATTGCGTAATTTCTCCAGTCCCAACGCGGAAATGCCTTGTTCGCACCAACCGTTTATCGCCAGCACCGAAGCAATAGATTTAGCCGTTCCGGAAGACGCCACGGCTTGTCTCCAGCCGGTAGCCCTATATTCCACGACGATGCGTTGGATTTCATTGCTCGCCGCCAGTTGCGCCTTTTTCATCGCACTGCGGTCGATCCGGCCGTCGGGAAAATAGCGCAGGCTATAACTCACGCATCCCATGGGCAGGCTTTCCACCAATTCAGCCTCGAAGCCGGTCCCGATAATGAACTCCGTGGATCCACCGCCAATATCGACCACCAGCCGCCGATCCAGCGAAGGGGGCAGACTATGCGAGACACCCACATAAATTAGCCGCGCTTCCTCTCGACCGAAAATCACTTCGATGGGGAAACCCAACACCGCCTCGGCCTGCGCCAGAAACTGGTTGGCGTTCTTGGCAACCCTTAAGGTATTGGTCCCGACAGCACGCACCGCTTCGGGAGCAAAGCCGCGAAGACGTTCGCCGAATCTGGCCAGCGCCTCGAGCGCGCGCCCCTGAGTCTCGGAGTTGAGGTATTTATCCTTTCCCAACCCGGCACCCAGGCGTACGGGCTCGCGCAACGAGTCGAGGGGATAGATCTGTTCGTCCACCACGCGCCCCACTTGCAGATGAAAACTGTTGGAGCCCAGATCGACGGCGGCGAGCGATTCGTATTTCACGGAGTAACTTAGAGAAGCGGACGCCTTGAAGGTAGCACCCGCCCAGCGGGGAAGCAATGTAAGGGCAGCGCTCATTGGCGCGTTGCCGCTTCCACCTCTTCCAGGGAGCGATGTCGGATGTCATTCCCATTACTGGTATACACCACATACTCCGCAATATTTTTTGCATGATCGCCGATACGTTCCAGCGCTTTGGCGACGAACAAGGCATCGAGCGAAGCGGAAATGGTGCGTGGATCTTCGATCATATAAGTCAGGGTCGCGCGCAACATCGCCTTGAACTGCGCATCGACTTCGCGGTCCATACGCAGAACGTCAGTTACCTCGCTCGTTTCCATCCGCGCGAGCTCGTCCAGACCCATGCGCAGCATTTCGATCACTTCATTGGCGATGAGTTTGATTTCAGGTAAACCGGGGCTCGTACGCTCGTTCAAGCGCAATTCGCGCGACATGAAGGCGATTTTTTTTGCTTCGTCACCGATGCGTTCCAGATCGGTGATGGTTTTCATAGACATTAAAAGAAAACGCAAATCGAATGCGGTCGGGGAACGACGTGCGATAACTTGCGTGCATTCCTCGTCTATTTCGCATTGCAGGCGGTTGACTCGCAACTCTTCGCGCGCCACCGTTTCGATAAGTTCGACATTGCGATTGCGCAGGGACTCCACGGCATACCGGATTTGATATTCGACGATACCGCCCATTTCGAGAATACGACGTCGGATATGATCGAGTTCGGCATCAAAGTGTTTGGAAATGTGCGGCATGCGGGCGAGTCCCCCCGGAAAATGGCGGGCTCGAATATATGGGACTAATATTGCAGTTCTGCGTCGTCACGCATTTGTAATCTTTTTGTCATCTTCGACGGTTAATGTCTGGCTCCATGGTTGCCGTACCTATTCAACGCATTCATTCCGCCACCGAACTCCTCAATCGCGAGTTAGGCGTTCTGGAATTCAATCATCGGGTTCTGGCCCAAGCGGCTGACCCGGATGTACCGTTGCTGGAGCGCCTGCGTTTTCTTTGCATCGTTTCGTCCAACTTGGACGAGTTTTTCGAGGTCCGGGTAGCGGGCGTCAAGGAACAGATCAAACTCAATCTGCTTAGCGGCGGACCAGACCGCAAACCGCCGCGTCAGGTATTGCATGACATCTGCCTAGCGGCGCATGAATTGGTGGCCGCTCAATACCGTTTATTGAACGAAACGGTGTTGCCTGAATTGGCTGCGCAGAACATCCGCTTTTTGAAGCGCAACGAACTCACCGAAGCGCAGCGAGCATGGATGAGCGATTATTTTTTTCGCGAAATGCTGCCGGTACTGACACCCATCGGACTGGATCCTGCACACCCCTTCCCCCGATTACTGAACAAGAGCCTGAACTTCCTTGTCGATCTCGAAGGTCCTGACGCCTTCGGTCGCGAGTCGCGTGCCGCCATCGTGCAAGCACCCCGCATACTGCCGCGAATTATCAAATTGCCGCCCGATGTGGCCGGCGCGCCCGGCACCTCTTTTGTCTTTCTGACCTCGATACTCCACGAGCATGTTCACGAGCTCTTTGCAGGCATGATGGTCGAAGGCTGCTATCAGTTTCGTGTGACTCGCAATAGCGATCTTTTCGTCGACGAAGAGGATGTCAAGGATTTGCGTCTGGCGCTCCAAGGCGAGCTGCCGCAGCGCCATTTCGGCGACGCCGTCCGACTCGAAGTCGCGCATGACTGTCCACCGGAGATGGTGGAATTTCTACTGCAGACTTTCAGCCTTGGGCACGAAGATCTCTACCAATATCGCGGGCCGGTGAATCTGGTTCGCCTGATGACGGTGTCGAACGAAATCGATCGCCCCGACCTGCTCTACCCGCCTTTTCTTCCGGGCCTGCCGCCGGTGCTGCGCAAGAACATGGACATGTTCGAAGCCATCCGCGCTGGAGATATTCTGTTGCATCACCCCTACCAGTCCTTCGCACCGGTAGTCAGTTTCATCAAACAAGCGGCGAGCGATCCACAAGTTGTGGCGATCAAGCAAACGGTCTATCGCACCGGAGAAGACTCCGCATTGATGGAAGCGCTGATCGCCGCGGCGCGCAACGGCAAGGAAATCACCGCCGTCGTGGAACTGAAGGCGCGCTTCGACGAAGAAGCGAATATTCAGTGGGCGGCGCGCCTGGAAGAAGTCGGCGTGCATGTGGTGTACGGCGTGGTCGGTCATAAGACGCACGCGAAAATGGCCATGGTGGTTCGGCGCGAAGAAGGTCGCTTACGTCGCTACATACATCTAGGCACCGGCAACTACCATCCGCGCACCGCGCGCCTGTATACCGACTTCGGCTTGTTCACCTGCAACGAACAGATGTGTTCCGATGTCAACGAAGTGTTCACCCAACTCACCAGTCTTGGGCGTGCCGGAACGCTGCACTACTTGCTGCAATCACCCTTCACCCTGCACACCCGCACCATTGAAGCGATCAACAATGAGGCGCGCATTGCCGGCGAAGGACGCGATGCACGCATCATCGCCAAAATGAACGCGCTCTTGGAACCGGAGATCATCGAAGCGCTCTATGCCGCGTCGAAGGCGGGCGTGAAAATCGATCTCATCGTGCGCGGCGTGTGCGCATTGCGCCCGGGCATTCCCGGTCTGTCCGCCAATATCCGAGTGAGATCAATCGTCGGCCGTTTTTTGGAACACCACCGCATCTTCTACTTCCGTAATGACGGCGCGGACAACGTCTATCTATCCAGCGCGGACTGGATGGAACGCAACTTCTTCCGACGCATCGAAGTATGCTTTCCTGTTCTCGATAAAAAATTGAAAGCGCGAGTCATCCGCGAAGGCCTCAAACTATGTTTGGCCGACAGTGCGCAAAGCTGGGAAATGGACGGCGAAGGAAAGTATCGGCGCAAGCGCAGCACCTCTGCGCGCAACGCCCAGTCCGAATTGATCGAACTACTCGCCGCAGAGCAATCCGAAAGCAAACGCTGAAGAAAGTACGGCTGCGGTGTTCGTTCCGTCTCTTTGCGCTTCGCTCAGTCCCCGGGGTCAGATAGTGCTTGGCGCAGCAGGTATCCACTCACTCATAGGTATGACAACTTAGCGACATTTGGATGAATAGATGGTTACGACCGTTTCGTGCCATCTATTGCAGTAGCTATGTTTTAATGCGCGTCAACGAGGAGCGTTCGCAATGTCCAAAAACCATCAAGACGGCGCCGTCATGGGTGAAGAAAGCCCCTTCAAGGGGAAAACGGGTCTAAGGCGCGTAATGAACGCCTGCGGCTATTCGCTGCAGGGTTTCGCCTCCGCGCTCAAACATGAGGAAGCTTTCAGGCAGGAAGCTCTTCTCGCCGCCATTCTGATTCCCATCGCGCTATGGCTCGACGTGAACGCGATTAGCAAAGCCATCATGATTGCGAGCGTCACTCTCGTTTTGATTGTCGAACTGCTCAATTCCGCCATTGAAGCAGCGGTGGATCGCGTATCGCTCGATCACCATAGTCTGTCCAAACGCGCAAAAGATATCGGTAGCGCCGCCGTTTTTCTCAGCTTGGTGAACGTGGGGCTGGTGTGGACCGTTATTTTGTGGACGCGTTACGTTTAAGAAGACACGCATTTTTCCTGTCTGTCATCGAAGGTTCATTTGCCTTTAATGCTCGCTTCATACGCGTTGCCCATAGTGACGCGGCATGGATGCCGTATTCCCGGCGCTGCTGCGCATAGCGGTCGTCACCGAAACTTATCCGCCTGAAGTCAACGGCGTCGCCCGCACCATCGGCATGATGGTCGAAGGCCTGCTCGAACGCGGTCATTTCATTCAATTGATTCGCCCTCGTCAGCATCGCCACGACGAAGGCGACAAACGCGCGGGATTGGAAACGCTACTGAAGGCAAGCATTCCCTTGCCGAAGTATCAAGAGTTGCGCATGGGTCTACCCGCAAAGCGCGCATTGATGGCCGCTTGGCGCATACGGCGACCGGATGTGGTGCAAGTAGTCACCGAAGGCCCCCTCGGCTCCTCCGCACTCGCTGCAGCCAAGCGACTCGGCGTTCCCGTGATCTCCGAATTCCACACCAATTTTCACACCTACAGCAAACACTACGGTTTCGGTTTTTTGATGCCGGTGGTGGCGGCGTATTTGAAGCGCCTGCATAACCGCGGAGATCGCACGCTGGTCCCCACCGAGGAAATGAAAGAGCGGTTGCGCACGGTAGGCTATCGGCATCTCGACGTGGTGGGGCGCGGCATCGATGCGGAAACGTTTCATCCGGGGCGGCGTAATGAAGGTTTACGCACCGAATGGCAAGCGGATGCGCGCGATCCGGTCGTTTTGCATGTCGGCCGTCTCGCCCCGGAGAAAAATCTACGCCTGTTTGTAGAGTCCGTATGTGCCATGCATGTAGTGAATCCGAAGCTGCGCGTAGTCATGGTGGGCGATGGACCGGAGCGCGGGCCCCTGCAAGCGGCGCATCCGGAATTTGTTTTCAGCGGTATGCGACTCGGTATCGACCTCGCCACGCACTACGCCTCCGCCGATCTCTTCCTTTTCCCCAGCCAGACCGAAACCTTCGGCAACGTCACCACGGAAGCGATGGCCAGCGGCCTCGCCATCCTCGCATACGACTATGCGGCCGCCGGACAATACCTCTCTCATCGCGAAAGCGGCTTGCTCGCACCGTACGGCAACGCGGCCGCTTTCGTAGAACTCGCTCAGGAGATGGTCGCGTCGCCGGGCGCCCGCGAACGCATGGGGCGCAACGCAGCGCAACTTGCTCAAACACTCACTTGGCCGCGAGTCATCGATCAATTGGAAGGTGTGCTCTACGACCTGGCGGGCGCAATACCACTGGCCGCGTTCTCCACTGAAACGAGGAAAGCACATGCGACCGCTTGAAAATCGCTGGCAGCGTTTATTGGCGTGGGACCTGCATTGGTGTCTGCGAATGAATCGCGCATCTGGAGTACCGTGGATCTGCGCTCTCTTCCGCGCCGCCAGCCGTTTAGGCGACGGCATGGTGTGGTACGCATTAATGGCGGCATTGCTGCTCGCCGACGACCCCCGCGCCGTCGAATCGGTATTGAGCATGTTTATGGCCGGTGTCGTGGGTCTCGCGATTTACAAAGCGCTCAAGCGCTCGACTTCGCGCCCTCGGCCTTATCAAGTGCAGCGACGCATCCGCCTTGCGACGCCGCCGCTAGATCATTTCAGCTTCCCTTCGGGCCATACACTGCACGCGGTGAGTCTATCGATCATCGCCATCGCGTATTACCCTTTCCTGGCGCCACTGCTGATCACAATCACCGTACTCATCGCGGCGTCGCGTGTGATTCTGGGACTCCATTATCCAAGCGATGTGTTCGCCGGCACGGCGATAGGCGTAGCTCTGGCCGCGGTAATACTCATGCTGGTCTGAGTAGGGTCATTCGCCCGTCTGCTTCCGTTGCTAACCTGCTTCATCTGCGCGTCGAATCAAGCGCAGATTGAGATTGTTCCTCGTTGGGCAGCACTTCGCCCTCGATAATGCGGCCTCCGGCACCATTGGATGCGTGCAAGTCCGGCGCGGATTTACGCAAGGTGCGCAACCGCCACCATATCCTTCCACCGATCAGCGCCCCTGCGGTCAAAGCGATCGCGAAGAAGATCAATGAAAACATCAACGCCACGGCAAGAACGCCCACTGTCGCAATCAGCGCCAGCGCACGGCCCAGAAATCGTTGCACCGGCGAACGTTTATCCTCACCGCGTACGCCCAATCGCTGTATATAAATCGGCATTGCTTTCCTTTTATAAGCCCGGGGGCTGAATTTCTTAGTCAATCGAGGCCGCGAATTCGTTCCATTACAAATGATTTCGCAGCGTATCCGCCAGCGTTTGCAATATCTTCACACGTGCATAGCGTTTGTCTTCCGCCTCCACCAGTGTCCATGGCGCATGAGAGGTGGAGGTACGCCCCAGCATGTCGCTGAGCGCGACATCGTAGGCCGCCCATTTACGCCGATTCCGCCAATCATCAGGCGTAATTTTGAAACGCTTGAAAGGTGTTTTTTCGCGAGCGCGAAAACGGCGTAGCTGTTCGGCCTTGCTGATCTGCAGCCAGAACTTCAACAGGATGACGCCGCTCTCGATCAATTGGTGCTCGAATGAGTTGATCTCTTCGTAAGCGCGCCGACAGTCCTGTGGACTGCAAAGCCCTTCTACCCGCTCGACCAGGACACGCCCATACCAGGAACGATCGAAAACGGCGATGCGGCCGCGCTCCGGCAGATTTTTCCAGAAGCGCCACAAATAGTGGCGCGCCCGTTCCTCGTCATTGGGTGCGGCAATGGGAATCAGGCTGTACTGACGCGTATCGAGCGCGTGCGTGACTCGGCGAATCGCCGAACCTTTACCGGCGGCGTCCTGACCTTCAAACACGAGGACAAGCGAACGATCTGCGAATTTCTTGCGATCCACTTGCGCGGCAAAACGCGCCTGCGCATCGGCCAGGTTTTGTTCGTACGTATCCTTATCCAACGCGAGGGACAAGTCGAGGTTGTGCAGGCGCCGCGCCCCTTCCGCGTGTGCGGCACTGCTTCGTACAGGCTGCGGCCGTGCGCTGGCACGGCGAGATGAACGGCGCAAGGTATCGAGCAACATACGACCCACCATCAGGTCGCGCATTTTTTCGTCGCTCGCATCGAGCAGATGCCAAGGTGCTACGGCTGTATCGGTCGCGGCGAGTACCTGAGAAGCGCGCTCGCAGTAGCGATTGTAATGTTTGGCTTGCGCACGATCTTCATCGCTCACACGCCAGCGAGTCAGTCGATCTGATTCGAGTTGACGCAACCGTTCTCGCTGCTGATCCAGGTTGAGATGAAACCAAAACTTCAACAGCACGACCCCTTCGCGCGCAAACATCGCTTCCTGCGCATTCACGGTTTTAATCCAGTCTTCACCGGCTTCGCCGCTCAACGCTTCGTAATACCAGCCGTTCAACGCGATGCCAATGCGGCCGCGCGGCGGCAGTGCCTGCCAGTAGCGCCACATCGGCGGAAAGTGTCCGTCGATCGCGCTTGGACGGTCGAACGCGCGCGTCACAATATGACGCGGATCCATCCATTCATTGAGCTTGTTGGCGGTTTCGCTGCGCCCTCCGCCACTGATCCCGGCGAGCAACACGACGACAGCCTGTTTTTCGCGCACATGCAAATCGTATTGCGCATTGACCAGATCGGTGCGCAATGCATCAAGGGTTTTTTCGTAGCCTATACCGTCCAGTGGCGACGACATCAGCAGCGCTTTATGCATCGACATTCCAGAATTTTGAGGCGTTCTTGAATTTACGCCAATACTTCGGATAGCGACGCAAGGCTTCGTCTACGCGCATTGCATTCCATCCATACAGCATGCCGCATGGCATCGGCAATTCGGTCGCCAAAGGTGCCACCAGACTTTCAGCCACGCTCGCGTCGTTCACCATACCCAACACGCTTTGTAAACGCTCCAGGGCCTCCAGATACGCTTTGCTGTCTGTATAAAGCGGCGCAACGAAATCCGCGGCGTACCGCAACTTCTTTGCGCGAATGCGCACCTGATGGCGCTCCACAGGTGAGAGTTTCGGCACCTTGTCACCACTCTTGCGCAACCTGCGATCGCGCCGCTCCAGGATACGCGGAACCCAATCCTTGAGCGAAGTTTCTGCTCGCGCGTCCGCTCCTAGACCGCAAGCGGGCTGCGCGCAGAATAAGCCCAATTGCAGCAAAGCGCGAACGTAACGAGGGGAGCCCACCGCATCGCGCGCGGCTTGGCGATGGCGCACACGGATATCCGCGCAACGCGCGGCAAGGCCGGCCACGCGAGAGTCGGACGCCGCGATTTTCTGCAACTCGGGCAATGTTTCCAGGCACAACACATCCCAATCGCGTGCGGCATTCAGTTCCTGCGCCAGCCATTTGCATTCCGCTTTCAATTTACTGAGTTCTTCGCTTTGACCTAATTCACCGAACATTCCCAGGCAAGCGCGCAAGCGACGCAAGCCCACCCGGAACTGATGCAAAAACTCCGGGTCTTCGCTGCCCAGAAGCCCTTCCTCATTAGCCTGCATTTGCGCCACGCACCCGAGCAGAATGCGTCTTAACGCTTCTATAGCAGGAAGGTTTGGATCCAGTACGACTGAGCGAGCTTTCTGCGGCTGCGAACTCGCGTTTCGCGCAAGCAAATCGCCGCGCTGGGCTTTGCTGACATGGCCCACTCGTAGCGGTAAATCTGGAACCAATTGCGAAGCCAATTCGAATAGACGCGTCGACTGCCCCTCTTTCAACTCGATTTCCGCTTCACAAAGCGGCGCCGTTCGCGAGCCGGCGCGCACCACGCCCTCGTCCAGCGCTAGTTCGGCCCGCGTGCCGTCCTCGAAGCACAGCTGAATGGCAACACGTTGGATTTCCGTTTCGAAGGCCGGCCGCAAGGCCTTGACGCGTTCCGCGTCGAAAAATTCAGCATAGGGGGTGGTGGCGAGGCACTTCGGATCTAGCGTGGCATCGACCAGCGGCCACTCGATTTCCACGCGCTCATGCAAACCCGCGGCCGCCCCACCGCCGGCTTTCAAGCTTTGAATCCAATGCTTGCCTGCGCGTCTCACCCGCAATGCGATTCCGGCCCGCGCCAGTTCGCGCTGCGGCGTATCGTAATAAAGAGTATGCAAAACAAGCGTGCGTGCTCTGCCTTGCTGCAACGCTTTGACGGCCTCATGTCGACGCAACTGCGCGAGCACATCCGGCGCCGCAAGCAGTTTGAGTTCGATTTCCAAACTATCTCCTGCGTACCGACATCACGCCACTGACTTCTCCGATTTGCGTCATAGCGCGTCTTAGATGCGCAAGATCGTTCACTTCGGCAGTGAAGAACATATTGGCTACATGCTGTCGCGAAATGGTGTTGACCGCTGTGACGTTGATGCGCTCTTTGGACAACACTTCGGAAATGTCGCGCAGCAGACCCTGGCGATCATTGGCCTGCACGAGAATATCGACCGGGAAAATAGACGCCTTGCCTGCCGCCGGCACGCCCCATTGCGCGTCGATGGCGCGCTCCGGCTGCTTGGTCAACAAATATGCAAGACTTTTGCAATCGCGTCGATGCACGGAAATGCCACGGCCGCGCGTCACGAAACCCACAATGGGATCGGGCGGAACCGGCTTGCAGCAACGTGCGAGCTGGGTCATCAGGCGATCGACGCCGACGATCAGTATTCCACCGTCTCCGCCCGCCTTGCTTTTATGCGTAACGAGTTCCTGCTCCGGCGCGGTTGGTTCACTGCCGCGCAAAGCCACTTGCAGTGCGCGCGTGCCGAGTTCTTCCCGGCCGACGGCGGCGAATAATTCGTCGGTTTTGGCAAAGCCCAGAGTCTGTGCCAATTGGTCGAGACTGGTTTTGGTGGCGCCTTCGCGTTGCAATTCTTTTTCAACGATCGCACGACCGGCGGCGACCGTATGCGCCATTTCCTCGGCGTTGAAATACTGCCGCACTTTGTTGCGCGCACGAGAACTCTGTATGTAGCCCAATTGAGGGTTCACCCAATCGCGACTGGGTCCCCCCGTTTTCGCAGTCACCACTTCCACGCTTTGGCCATTCTGCAGTTTGTAATCGAGCGGCACCATGACGCCATCGACCTTGGCGCCGCGGCAGCGATGCCCGAGGTCCGTATGCAGCGAATACGCAAAATCCACCGGCGTGGCGCCTGCGGGCAAATCGATCACACGGCCTTGAGGGGTGAACACATAGACGGTGTCATCCAGCGCCGCGCGCTTCGCTTGCTCCACCCACTCGGCGGAGTCCACCACTTCGTCTCGCCAAGCCAGCACTTGTCGCAGCCAGGCGATCTTGTCGTCGAAGGCTTCCGCGCGCGCGCTGCCTTTGGATCCGGGCGCGGTGCTTTCTTTGTACCGCCAATGCGCAGCCACACCGAGTTCCGCATGACGATGCATTTCATGCGTGCGGATTTGCACTTCGAGCGCGCGCCCGTCCCCGCCGATTACGGCAGTGTGCAAGGACTGATAGTTGTTACCCTTGGGCCGGCTGATGTAATCGTCGAATTCCCCGGGGATTGGTGTCCACAGGTTATGCGCGAGACCCAGCACGGTGTAGCAATCGCGCACTTCGTTCACCAGAACGCGCACGCCTCGCACGTCGTAGAGTTCGTCAAAGTCGAGCGATTTGCTGCGCATCTTGTTGTAGATGCTGTACAGATGCTTGGGCCGTCCGCTCACCTCGGCGTGAATCCCGGCAGCCTGCAATTCGTCTTTGAGTGTCGCGATCGCTTCCCCGATAAAGCCTTCGCGTTCGGCGCGCCGCTCGTCGAGCATGCGTGCGATGTTTTTATAGGCTTCCGGTTCGATCAGCCTGAAAGACAGGTCTTCCAATTCCCACTTGAGTTGCCATACGCCCAGACGATTCGCCAGGGGCGCATAGATATCGAGCGTTTCCTGGCCGATCAGCGCGCGCATCGGACTTTGGTTCTTCGCCAGATAACGCAGGGTCTGAGTCCGACTGGCGAGTCGGATCAACACCACGCGGATGTCTTCCACCATGCCAAGCAACATTTTGCGGAGCGTTTCGGCTTGCGAAGCTTTTTTATCGCTCTGCGACACACCGCGTGTCACGACGCGCAGTCGATTGAGCTTCCATACGCCGGAGACGAGATTGGCAACGGTTGCATCGAATCGTTCGGCCAATGCTTCGTCCGCGCCTTGTTGGTACTCGGGTAGCGCGAACAGCAAGCCCGCCGCGCGCGCGTGGCCGTCAAGCCGTAGCGCCGCAAGATTCTCGGCGAGGCCCAGCGCATGTTCGAGCGCCCCCTCCCCGGTTCCCAGAACTTTTCCCGCGTAGATGGGGACCGCGTAATCGTGCGCACGCACGACGAACTCGCGCTCGGCGGCATTCAAACCGCCCAGCAGATTTTCCAGTTGGGGATGCGGAGACCGTTCCGCGGACACAAGACTGATCATGGCGACGCCATTATGCCATTCGCCCCGGCTGACAATCG
>DATEEW010000139.1:0-8319 GCA_035280965.1 Burkholderiales bacterium | reverse complement strand
GAGATCGTCATGTTGAAGGACCCGAGTCAAAAATACCGCCCCTTTCCCGCAGTCGGGTTGAACGACCGCACTTGGCCGAACAAAACGATTACACGGCCGCCGATCTGGTGCTCCTCCGATTTGCGCGACGGCAACCAAGCGCTGATCGAACCGATGAACGGCGAACGCAAGCGCCGTATGTTCGATTTGCTAGTCCAAATCGGTTTTAAGGAAATTGAAGTTTCCTTTCCTTCAGCCTCGCAAACCGATTTCGACTTCGTGCGCAGCCTGATCGAAGGCAATGCGATTCCTGAGGATGTCACGATTCAAGTGCTGACGCAGGCTCGCGAAGATTTGATTCGCCGCACTTTCGAATCGTTGCGTGGCGCAAAGCGCGCCATCGTGCACTTGTATAACGCCACCTCCCCAGTGTTCCGGCGCGTGGTCTTCAATACAGACCGTGCCGGCTGCAAAGAAATCGCGGTGCGCGGCGCGAAGCTTTTCAACGAACTGGCCGCGCAACAACCGGAAACGCATTGGCGTTTCGAGTACAGTCCGGAGACCTTCACCGCCACGGAATTGGATTTCGCGGTCGACGTCTGCAACGCAGTTATCGATGTGTGGCAACCGACCCCACACCGCAAGGCAATCATCAATCTGCCCGCGACGGTAGAAGTCGCTACACCGAACATCTACGCCGATCAGATCGAATGGATGCATCGGCACCTGGCGCGCCGCGACAGCATCGTGATCAGTCTGCACCCGCATAACGATCGCGGCTGCGGTATCGCCGCAGCAGAGTTGGGTCAGATGGCCGGCGCCGATCGCGTCGAAGGATGCTTGTTCGGGAACGGTGAGCGCACCGGTAATGTGGATATCGTAACCCTCGCGCTGAATCTGTATACCCAGGGCATCGATCCGCATCTCGATTTCTCCGACATCAATACCGTCGCGCGCACGGTCGAGCATTGCAACCAGTTGCCCATTCACCCACGGCATCCCTATGTCGGCGATCTGGTCCATACCGCCTTTTCGGGCTCGCATCAGGACGCGGTCAAAAAAGGATTCGCCGCACAAAAAGTGGAAGCACTGTGGGAAGTGCCTTATCTGCCCATCGACCCGGCCGATATCGGCCGCAGTTACGAATCGGTAATTCGCGTGAACAGCCAGTCCGGCAAGGGCGGCGTCGCATTCCTGCTGGAACGCGATTACGGTTTGTCGATGCCGCGCCGCGCGCAGATCGAGTTCTCGCGCGTCGTGCAGGAAGTGACGGACAACACCGGCAAGGAACTCTCGTCAGCCGAGATCTGGTCTATTTTCAACGACACCTATCTGAAAACCGACACGCCCTATGCCTACGTTTCGCACAACATGGTGAGCGAAGGCAAAGGTCGCGGCCTCGTCGCGAACATGCGCGTGAACGGCAAGGAGCAAGTGTTGCGCGGTACCGGCAATGGTCCCATTGATGCCTTCGTCCATGCGCTGGGTGTGCCGATGACGGTGCAAAGCTTCGAAGAACATTCCCTTGGCGTGGGCAGCAATGCGCAAGCGATTGCCTTCGTCGAAGTGAACGCGCAGGGGCCGGGTGTGCCGATCTATGGAATCGGCATCGACGCCGATATCGTGACTGCTTCGCTCAAAGCGCTGGTGTCCGCCGCCAATCGCGTCGCGAAAATGGGTGCAGCGACGATCGCCGCCGCTTCCTAAGCAACCTTGCCCGGCGACCCGCTCAAGGACGACTGCGCATCGCTTCGTCGAGCGCCGCTTGAAGGCTCTGCACCGCCTCGGTGCTCAGCCCGCGCTGTTCGGCCATATCGAGCGAACGTTGCGCCAGCTGCACATACAAGGCGAGTCGTTCGGGCTGCTTTTCACGCAATGCTTGGAGATGTCGCGCCAATGTGCCTGCATCGCCTCTGGACAAGGGGCCGGTAAGCGCTGCCAAAGGCCCCTGTGCAGCGATCCCCTCAAGGCTGCCCCGCGCCAGGGGCAATAAGGCCGCCAATGCCTCGGTGCGGGAAATACCGAAGCCCTCCCAAATGCCAACCGCTTCGTGCAATAACACCGCGATGAACGAAGCCGCATAACTACCGGAGAGGTGATAGAGCGCGCGCGCACCGGTCGGCAACGCAAGCGGTCGCATGCCGATGGCGGTCGCGATTTCACTCAATTGCGTATACAAGGGCTCTGCGGCTTCGATAGCGGCGGCGCAACCGCCCAGCGTGCGCAAGGCAATCTCCGGGTCGCTGAAGCCCTGCAAAGGATGAAAGGCCCCGATTATTGCGCCTTGCGCCGCTGCACTACGCAAGACCGACACTTCGGTGGCCCCGCTGCAATGCACGACTGCCGCGCCACGGCGCCAACGCAAAGCTTGCGCCACTTCTGCAATGGCATCGTCCGGAACGGTGATAAAAGTCAGGTCCGCCGCATCGGCGACGCTTTGAGCATCCGCATAAGCAATACAGCCGGGCAGTTGCGTGGCTAGCCTTTTGGCCGGCGCGAGATTTCGATTCGACAGTGCCGCAATGGGCCAGCCGGCTCGATGCAAAGCCAAGGCGAGGGTATGTGCAACTCGACCGGTACCGATGAATGCGATGCGCAAACGGATTTCCTTGTTAGCCCAAGCAATACGAAAAGCCTAGGCCATTGTGCGAGCGATCACCACCCAAGACATTCAATTTTTGTCGTTATTGCAAATAAAAACGGCCGGTCGCGCGAGGCGTACCGGCCGTTCGGAGTTCTATGAATCGAGGTAACGCGAGTCACCCCTTTTCGACCTCCCCGTACTGCGTTATTTCAGATGCTTGTTGACCAGTTTGGTCATTTCAAACATCGAAACTTGCTTCTTGCCGCCGAAAATTTCTTTCAGTTTTTCATCCGCATTGATGTTGCGGCGATTCACTGAATCCTGCAGCTTGTTTTTCTTGATGTAAACCCAGATTTTCTTGGTCACTTCGGTGCGCGGCAGAGCTGCGCTACCCACGACCGCAGCCAATGCTGGGGTAGGCGTCATCGCCTTCATGAAGGCAGCATTCGGCTTGCGTTTCGCTGCCGTTTTTTTCTTGGCCGGCGCTGCTTTCTTAGCCGGCTTCTTCTTGGCCGCCGTTACTTTCTTGGCGGGTTTCTTTGCTGCAGCTTTCTTCGCGGGCTTCTTCTTGGTCGCCATCGTCAAACCTCCACTAAGCGTGTCTAAGCGAGTATGTAATCGTCGATCTTCTTGCATCGCCGCTATAGATACGCGGCTCGGCGTCGAGAGAATGCACAAGCATCCGCAATCGCGCAAGAGGTATTTGCAAGCTTTTCACTCTATGGTGGCATCTGTGCCACATGCAATACATGCGCACAAGCGCCGCCTTCGATGGATTTTGTGCGCGTGAGTCGCCCTTCCGACGCTGCCCGCGGGACGTCGCGCAGGTCTTGGTCGGGCATGAATCGCCGACTTTTCTCCGACCTTTTCTTCTTCCAAGCAAATGGCTTAGACCTAATTTCTATACGACGAGGCACGATAGGAAAACCGTTCGGGTCGCGCTTTTGCATCGGCATGAGATCCCCGCGCGAGATGCTCCCGCGCGGATGTCGTGTCGTAAACCAAGCGCCGGTTTTCCGGCCGTTGAAGGAGGATTCTCATGCTAGTCAGCCAGGCTATGACGCGCGACGTACTAGTCGCCGAGCCCAGTCAAACCATTCAGGACGCCGCCAAAATGATGGCGGATATCGACGCCGGCATTCTGCCGGTTCGTGAAGGCGATCGCTTGATCGGGATGATCAGTGATCGAGATATTGCCGTACGAGCGGTAGCGATGGGCAAAAGCCCGCAAACCCAAGTCCGCGAAATCATGAGCGACGAAGTGCTGTATTGCTACGACGACGAGGATATCGAGGATGTGGCGCGCAATATGGGCGATGTCCGGGTCCGTCGCTTACCGGTAGTCAACCGGGACAAAAGATTGGTCGGCATCGTTTCGCTGGGCGATGTGGCCTGCGTCGGCGATCAAATTGCGGCCGCCGAAGCCGTCAGCGGCATCTCGCAACCCGGAGGTCCGCATTCCCAAACTGCTCACTAAGCATCGGTCAGAGCGGGCCTCGCGCTCGCTCTGTTCCGCTCATGCCTTCAGCTTCGTTTCGCTATCGAGCCATGCGCCCAATCCCTGGGCATTGAGGTCGACATCCATACCGTAGATTTCCAACAATTTATCCTCGGTCAAGGTGCTGCCGAAGCGACGCGCTTCGTCTAAGAACAGTCGACGCACGCCCTCGTGCAATGCATGGGCGCGTTCTTTCCCCGCATCGCGGGCAGCGAGCGCCACCTCCACATGTCCATCGATCAGGCGATGCAACACTTGCGCTTTGAGTGAAGGCTCGCGAACGCGAGAAAAATGCGTCACGTAGACCGAGTCTGCGGCCAGACGTCCCACCAGATCGATAGAACGGTGATACGCCTGCGGATCGAAATGCGCCGGGCTGGTGGTCGGAAAGAGGAATTGACGATCACCTTCGTCCAACTCCCGATAAGAAAGACCAAAGGTATCGCCCGCAAACATCCAGCCGGTTTTTTCGTCGTGGATGGCCACGTGGTGGCGCGCATGACCCATCGTTTCGTAAAAACGCAGCGTCCGTCCCGCCAATTGCAAATTCGCGCCATCGGGCGTAGGAAGGATGCGACCGCGCGGAACCGGCACGATGTCACCGTACATTTTGTACGTTTCGGCTTCGCCGTAGACGGCGCTTACGGCCGCGATCAGTTTGCTCGGATCGACCATATGAAATACGCCGCGTGGATGAACGGTCAGGCGCGCATTTGGAAAGGCTTGCATGAAGGCCCCCGCCCCGCCGGCGTGGTCGAGGTGGATATGGGTGAGGATCAGATAATCGACCTGCTCGGGCGCAATACGCTTATCGGCCAAGGTGCGCATGACCGCCGGCAGCGAAAACTGCGTGCCCGCATCGATAATGGCCGCGCGCCCGTTTTCGACGATGAGATGAATTGCGGCCAATTGCGGACGCAAATATTCTGCGTCGATTGCACTGACGCCGAAACCGTAGTCGATGGTCGCCATCTGTTTAGCCTGTGGAATTCATTCCATTCTAGCGGGCGCGAGCACCGGACCGACCCCGATATTTCGCGCGCTTCGGCGCGCTATCGCATCGAAGCCTGCGATCGGCTCTAAAATGCGCTTTTAGCATACTGAGCGCCCATGGATATCGCCGCCCTTCGCAAGGAATACACCCGCGAAAGCCTGGATCTGTCGCATATACGCCCCGATCCTTTGGCTCAATTCGATTATTGGTTGCAGGAAGCCATACGCGCGGAATTGCCGGAACCGACGGCCATGACCCTGGCGACCGTCGATGCGAACGGGCAACCTTCGGCGCGTGTGGTCCTGCTCAAAGGGGTGGATCACGGTGGCTTCGTGTTTTACACCAACTACGAAAGCCGCAAAGGGGAAGAGCTCGCGACCCAACCTCGTGCTGCGCTGCTTTTTTTCTGGACCGAACTTGAACGTCAGGTGCGTATTGAAGGTACCGTGGAACAAGTCGGCGCCGATGAATCGGACGAGTACTACCAACGTCGTCCACTGGCCAGCCGAATCGGCGCCTGGGCTTCACCGCAAAGTCGCGTCATAACGGACCGCACGGATCTGGAAGCGCGCGTGCAAGCGATAAGCGCCCAATATGGCCAAACGCCACCGCGGCCGGCACATTGGGGCGGCTATCGCCTGCGGCCGCATTCGCTGGAGTTCTGGCAGGGACGGCCGAGCCGCCTGCACGATCGGTTGCGTTATCTTTTAAACGAGCACGGCAGTTGGCAGATCGACCGCCTGGCCCCCTAAGCAGAACCTATGAGATAGGAATGCTCGATTAAGGAACTGCCCCCCTTAAAAAGCCCCGCAAATTTAGAGAAGCTCTGATTTTCAAAAACAACTTGATCAGAGCTTCCATAGATTCTCATTGCCTTTACAATGCCTCGCCCGGCGTCAGCTGCGGCGAAAAATAGCGAATGCCCTACTCCCCTATCGCGGCGACTGCCCGCCTTCCGAGAACTCGATGCGCTTGATCGTTTTGCTTTTACTAGCCCTTGGCGCATGCGGTTCCGTTGCGTATTGGTGGATGCTTGGGCAACCCGTGGAAA
This sequence comes from Burkholderiales bacterium, assembly GCA_035280965.1. Classification (GTDB taxonomy): domain Bacteria; phylum Pseudomonadota; class Gammaproteobacteria; order Burkholderiales; family SG8-39; genus DATEEW01. Next base: position 2,213 of record DATEEW010000139.1, on the reverse strand, counting down.
TCCGCGATGCCGCCGACGATAGTGTCCAGTGCCTATCGTACGCGCCCTATCGCCGCCCCGAGCAAACCCCCCTCGATCCGAACACCATTGTTTCCCCTTCGCAAATCGAAGCGGACCTCGCCATCCTTTCGCGCCGGACCGACTGCGTGCGCATCTATTCGGTCGATCAAGGTTTGTCCGAAGTGCCGCGTATCGCGCGCAAGTTCAAAATGAAAGTCATCCTCGGGCTTTGGATCAGCCGCGACGCGAAAAAGAACGATGCTGAAATTCAGCGAGGTTTGGAAGTGTTGCAGCGCGACTCGGACGCGATACGGGCGGTGATGGTCGGCAACGAAGTCCTATTGCGACGAGAACAGACGCCAGTCCAATTGCGCCGTTATATCGACCGCGTGCGGGAGGCAACGAGCCTCCCGGTCAGCTATGCGGACGTTTGGGAATTCTGGGTGCGCTATCCCGAAGTCGCGCAGTCCACCTCCTTCGTCACCATCCACATCCTGCCCTACTGGGAAGACGAGCCCGCGCCGATCGACCGCGCCATCGCGCATGTGCTGTGGGCTTACGAATTGGCGCAGAAAACCTTCCCCAATCATGAAATTCTCATCGGCGAGACCGGGTGGCCCAGCACCGGACGCAATCGTCACGGCGCCCAGCCCAGCCTCGTAAACCAGGCTTATTTTATTCGAGAGTTCAGTCTCACCGCGTTATCCAAGAGCATGCGTTACAACATGATCGAGGCCTTCGATCAGCCTTGGAAACGCCAATTGGAAGGCACGGTAGGCGGCGCTTGGGGGCTTTACGATTCCGAGGGCAAAGAAAAATTCGCTTTCTTCGGGCCGGTGGCGGAAGAGGCCCACTGGATGACCGGAATTCTAGGCGCCGCGTTGGGCGCGTTTGTCGTTGCGGGGTTGAGCCTCTTAAGCAGGCCGTTGCCGAGACGCGCCGCCTTTTTCACCCTTTTGTTCGGCGGTGCGATCACCGGCGCGGTATCGGTCGCACAATGGTTTTCCTTCGAACGCGGCGCGCGCGATACGATGGAATGGCTCGCCATGGGGCTATACACCATCGCGGTACCCTGGGTAGGTATCCGTCTGACCCAGACGCTTGCGCGATGGATGGATTCGCAACGCACCGCGCGCCCCGCCACCCTCGCCAGCGTGGCGCACTGGTTCAACACGAATGCGCGCACCCATCGCTCCATCGAACGGGCGCTCGGCGTGTTCCGTTTTCTATTCCTTTTCGGCGCAGCGATCGTTTGTTTGCTGCATGTGGCCGACCCGCGCTATCGCGACTTTCCTCTTGCGTTGTATGTACTGCCTGCCTGCGGCTACGCAATCCTGAGTTGGTTGGCCATGCGGGAAACGCACTTCGCCGATGACATCCGGCCTTATGCGGAAGTGGAAGAAAGGGTCATGGCAGTCTGGCTGATTCCGGCCGCCATTTCGATCGCAATTCGAGAAGGCATCGCCAATCCCCACGCGCAGTTCTGGACGCTGTTATGCGTGTTGCTCGCTCTCGCGGTGCTGCTCCCCGACTGGCGCTTGCGGCGCCTGCGTAACGCGCGCCAAAGTCAGCACGCTTAGCATCAGCCCGACCGCCGAAAGCTCGAAGCAATAGAGCGCCAGGCCGGCGATGCTGACGCATACGCCCATAAGGGCGGCGCGGCGGCTACGGCTGAATACCGCAAAAACGCCCAAGACGATCGCTGCATAACCCAAGCCTTTGAAGGCGAAAGTCATAATCAGGCCCTGGCGCAGCCAACACCACCACGGCGCCCCATCGCCATCGCAAGTTTGTCCGATCGCGGCCGGTTCGATCCACAAATAACGGGCGACCAGCACGGCAATTACCGTCAGCACTGCCGGCCACCAGATTTGCGCCTGTCTTTTCATTTTTTCCCCCGATTGCAGCGGACGCCCCGCCGTCATCATGACCCGACAATGGGTGCCGCATAGATTTCAAGCCGTGCATTATGGCTCAGCGATCGACGTTCCCAAGCTGGAGCCTATCTCACCATTCCACGTGAGCCGCGTTGCTCGCTCAAAACGGACGGATGCTAGGCTGGGGCGGGACCCGCAGCAATAGCCATCTATTGCAAGGATCCGCAACAACGCAGGCGCCGCTTTTGAGCGGCAACCCGAGGGGACCGGGCGATTTGCCGTCCTGGCTGTGTTGCCTTCTTCTAATTTGGATAAACCAAATGTCGTCGTCGGCAT
>DATEEW010000138.1:0-14747 GCA_035280965.1 Burkholderiales bacterium | reverse complement strand
CGTCGGCGTCACGTTGGATCTGCCTGGCGCATACGCAGTGAGCGTTTTCGGGGTGGCAGTGGGGTTGTTCTTCGCAATTCCGCTTTTCACGCTGATTCTGTCGCGCCTGATCTTCGAGGAGCCGATGCCCCAGCCGCAGCGGCCTTCATTGCTGATCCTGGTGGCGACCTTCGCCGTGAGCTTCTCGGCCTATCTTAGTGTCATGGGGCGCGTCGATCTTTTCGCGAGTTCGCTTTTCTATCTCGCCGTATTCATGTTCACTGTGTTGGTTCCCAAGCTGCTCCGCATTCGTACCGGCACGGCGTTCCATATTTCTTGGTGGGCGGTGAGCTTCCCCCTGGCCGCGATGTCGAACGCCGCGCTGAAGTTCGCCATTCACCAACCATCGTGGCCGACACATGCGTTTGCACTCGCTGTGCTGGCTTTCACAACTTTGGTCATCCTGTCGATGGGTGTGCGCACCATCACGCGCATTGCCCGAGGCGACCTGCGCACGCTGACGCTTTGATGCGAACGAACCTCTTTGCGAATCTCGCCTTAATTCTCGTGCCGATCGGTTGGCTTCTGGCGTATTACGGCGTGATGTCTCAACTTGGAGATCCGCATCCAGATTTGCCTCGTGCCGACGTCGAAACTATGCGTGACCGTTCGCAAATGGTATTGGCATTCGGTGTTACATGTCTGCTGGCGTCACTGTGGCTCGCGGGAACGGCATTCACGTCCGCTCGCATTCGATCCTTAGTGGCTGCATCGCTTGTTTTAATTCCCTTCGTCGTTCTTTGTGCAGGGGTCATATGATCAGCTTACTTTTTGCAGCCGGCGTACTAGCGATCGCCACGGGACTGGCGCATTCGGTGATGGGCGAGATTTTGATTTTTCGGCGGATTCGAAAAGGTACGTTTGTACCCGCTGCGGCCCCCGCTCCATTGCATGAACGGCACATTCGAATTATCTGGGCAAGCTGGCATGCGCTGACTGTCTTTGGTTGGGGATATGCGGCGGTTTTGCTTTACCTCGCTTTCAATTTTCAAAGCGATCCACTGCAGATGTTTCTTGCGAAAGCAATTGTTTATTCGAACTTTGGTGGTTCTCTTCTGGTGCTGGTTGGAACCAAAGGAAAGCATCCCGGTTGGATCGCCCTTCTCGTCGTGGCAATACTGACTTGGCTCGGAACAAATCCATGACTCGATGCATGCAACGGCCGTAGGCCGAGGAGCGCACGATGAACTCGATAACGACTCGTGTTCCAAAAATCGAATGGAACGTCGACTTGCCGCGCCACTGGTTGAACGGGAACGCTTCAAGCACACATGCGTTTAACGTTCTCTCACTGTTGTTTCCACAAGGCGAGACCTTTTTTATAGAGGTCGCTCGCGAGGTGATGGCTGAGGCCGGCGATACGTTGGACCTCGAGTTGCGCGAATCGGCGACGGCGTTTATCAGCCAGGAAGCGGCTCATGCCCATCAGCACCGGCAGTACAACACCAAGTTATCTGCGTTGGGCTATGAGAACATCTGCCACCGATGGGTTGAAAGACTCCAGGATACGTCGCGGCGACATGCGTCTTCCTTGACCCGCCTCGCCATCGTGTGCGGCTATGAACACTACACCGCCGTCCTCGGCAACTTCATCTTGTCCAATCCCGACGTGCTCGCGAAAGCGGAAGAAAGAATGGCGCTCGTATGGGGATGGCATTCAGCCGAAGAAACCGAGCACAAGTCTGTGTGCTTCGACCTCTACACTGCGGTCGGCGGCGGATGGCTGCGTCGCGTGACGGCGTTTATTCCGGTCACCGTAAACTTCAGCATCATGTTCGCGCTGCTGTACCTTCATATGCTCAAGCGTGACGGCTGCCTCAGTCCCCTTCTTTTTATGCGTACCGCGTTCGATTCGATCCGCTTCTTTTTTGGCACCAAAGGTGTTGCATGGCACCTCTTGCGATATGGAACCAGTTATCTGAGTCCGTGGTTCCATCCGTGGAAACAGAACAACCGCAACAAGCTCGAATCTTGGCTTCATGAAAATCGCGAGGCGCTATGGTCGCCGGAATACCAGGGAACGGTTCCTTCAGCCTCAACCATATAGCGACATGCGAAAAAAGCAGCTGACTCCTAACGACCGATCGCGATAAAAGCTAACATGCCGTCAACGTTGCAAAGCCTGACTTCCACTGGGATTATCGACGTGCAGCACTACGAGATAACCTAGTCATGGCCTCAATACAAGCATGTACGCTGCCGGAAGAAGCCTTGCTTCGCAGATATATCGACCGTGGTGCCTACACAGATTGCTACGTCACGGTGTTAGCGCAACCTGTTCACCACGCCGAGTATGTGGCAGCGTTCTACACCACTGCCGTTTTCAAGCTTGAGCGGCTGCTGCTGTCCTGGATTCTTGGTCGATCATCCACAGATGCTCAGGCCCAAGAGCTGGCCTCTGGGAAACTGGCATCCTTTTCCGCCTGGAGCGTCGAGGCGCGCGAGCCGAATCAGGTTCTTCTGTGCGACATGCACGGTCGTACGCGTTCGTGGTTGATGAGTGTTTCGGCGTCAAGCGGTCAAACAACGACGCTGTACTTCGGTTCTGCAGTCGTACCCATTGTGGACAAACGTACGGGGCATGAAAGAATGGGGTTCGCGTTCCAGGCATTACTCGGATTCCACCGGCTCTATTCCAGAGTGCTTTTACGCGCAGCAGTCAGTCGTCTCGCGCGTTCCAGTCCTCTGCAACTAAAGAACTAATCCAAGGTACAGGCATAACCGGCCTGGTTGCCTACATCCAAATTCGTGCCCCAAACAATGCATCTATGCGATGGTTCATATCGTATGGATACTTAACGTTGAAACGGGAGACACGTGATGAGCCCGAACAAATTAGTCCTTACCAAGCGGATCGCGAGTTTTTCGGCGATCGTTGCGCATGGCTTCATTATCTTCGTGGCGAGTGGTGTTTTTTATTTTCCAGCTTCGCCCGCACAAGCGCAGGCGGGAGCGTCGAATGCGCACGTGGTAGTGGGACACTGGCGAAAAACCACCATCCAATTCGAAAGCCCCGTGGATGACAATCTGGTTTTGCATCCGGACGGCACTGCACAAAGTTGGACAGCCACGGCCTCAGGTAGAACGCCCGTGACAGCGGGGCTATGGCGTATCGACGGTAACATTCTCACGCTGGCAGTCCCAGGTGGCGGGCAAATGTCCCAACCCTTTTTCATACATGAGGGGCAGCTTGTTTATCCCAATATTGAAAACCGGCGCGGCTTCTGGGAAAGGGTAGGCAGATAGCGCGTCATCGTCTCGAAAGGCCTTCCCTCAATACGTCACCTTAACGCTGAAGGCATTGCCCCGATTTTCAGGACGGACTAAATTGGCGGCATGAATTCTCCAAACCCATTCTTCAACGCAGATCGTTGGCGCACACTCATGCGACAGCTCAGCATCGAAGAAGGGATGGAAATGTTCGATGCACTCGTCGAGGCGTACGATGAACCGCAACGGCATTACCACACCGCGTCGCATATCAATGCGTGTCTCGCCGAGTTGGATCGTCATCGTTCTCTCGCCGAATATCCGGCCGAAGTGGAAGCGGCGCTTTGGTTTCACGACTTCGTGTATAAGCCGCACGCTTCGGATAACGAGAAGCGCAGCGCAGAAGCGGCGCAGCGATATTTCTCCAAGGCTGCCCTTGCGCGAGAACGCATCGATCGAATCGATGCGCACATCATGGCCACCGAACACAAGGCTGAGGCGACGAATTCGGATTCTGCTTTGGTAGTCGATATCGATCTTTCCATACTTGGGCGCGACGAATCGACCTATGCGCGGTTCGAACAACAAGTTCGAGCGGAATATCGTTGGGTGCCAATGTTCGTCTATCGCCGCAAACGGATCGAAGTGCTTCGCTCCTTCCTGAAACGGCCGCATATTTACAGCCACGTTGCTTTTCGGAATGGCTTCGAAACACAAGCACGACGAAATCTCGCCCATGCGATCGCACAACTCGAGGGCCACCAGGTGTAGGATGCGCACTCGTTCGGAGTGAATGAATATTCATAAGCGCAGAACCGAGCACCCGCTGGACGTAAGTGGGAGCGATGCGCACAATGCGACCCATAAGATGCCGCTATGACAATTACCGTTCCAGCCCACCCGTTCCAACACGACATTCTTTCGGAAAAGACCGATAACACGCGGGCTTTTCTAGAGCGCGTGCAGGCGATGATTCCCGAGCGCCCCGACTTGCTGGGCCCCTATTCCCGCCGTGCGGTGGAATACGCGGCCGGGATCTACGCCTTACCCTTGAAGGAAAACGGCGTGGAATGGATTGGCCGCTCCGCACGCGCCGGCGCTTTGCTGTTCGCCAACCGCATGCACGGTGATGAAGGGTGCGCGATTCAATTGGACGCCAAGACAATCTTGCGCGTTACGACACCCGGTGACACGAGTGAAGCGCACGCGCCGGCCTGGATCAGGACGATGTGGTCCGCGCTCGCTTCCAACGACCCGATCGCACAAAACTGGCTGGCGGCTGTGGACGAAGGTGCCTTGCAGGCTGAAGGTATTCGCTATAACGCTTATCAACTCCCCTACATGCGCTTTTTGCGCGCGCTTGTCCTGCAAGACGGTACGCATGAGTGGCAATTGGAAGAAGCCATCGAAGGTTGCGATGCCGACGCGCTGGAAGTACCCGAGGCGCTGGACGAAATGGACCACTTCGATTATCCGGCGCTAAAAGCGTGCTTCCATCTGCTGGACGGTGACTCGCAAGGATTTGAGAACGCCTTGAAGGATGTCCTGCAAAGCCACAAACGCTATTGGAGTCGCAAGGAATTCGCGATGGCGGTGCAGGGACTCATTTCCGTTCCCGCGTGCGCGCTACGTAGACTCGCTGTCGCGAGAGGCTTGAATATAAATTTGAGCTCGCCCTACATGCCAGAAGCCGTGTGGCAAGCCGCTCCGCCTTCGATGCTCGAATGCTGTCCTTACTGCGTTATTCCAAAACCGCCTGAAGCGCCTCATTGCGGTCTATGTGGTCTAGATACATTGCGCGATGCGCCCCTAGACATTGCCACTGTGCAATATCGAAGTGACATCCGCAAAGTCTGCTCGCAATGCGATTTCCGCATGCACGAGCTTGCAACACAGTGCCCGCGTTGTCGGACCAAGCAGTAGACGTTATTTCTTTTTCTTCGTCGACGCCAGATCGGCATCGGCCACCTCGACTTTTACCACTACGCTTTGCGGTTTCGAACCCGGCGTCATTTCAATGGGCGTGCGCACAACTTTGTAAGTAATGTCTTTCGGATCAAGCGTGCTGAGAATATCGGCGATCCGCTGCATCTCCGGCGTCCCGTTGGCCATCGATTCCGCGATGCCTTTGAAGTAAAGCCCTGTTCCTTGCTGTGCGACCACCCCGTCCACCTTGCGGGTGCCGAGCGGACTCGAACCGCCTTTCGCCTCGATGACGATGACTTCGACGACTACTCTCGTCTTGCCCTTGCCTTTACCGTACCTCACCCACACCTGATCGAAATCGCCGGAACGTGATGGCTTATCTGCATTGGTCGGATAAGCGCGCTCAAAATCCGGATAGTGCTCCCGCATATACGCCTCGGCATGCGCTTCGCCGAGTTTGCGCGAAGCCTCGTTGACCTTGGCGCCCTCTTGTCCTGCCTTCGCTTCGTCGCCGTTGTCGCGCGCCTTGTCGCGCGCTTTGCGCGCACGGTCGCGCTCGGCAAGTAGATCCTTGATACGTTTTTTCTCCGCCTTGCCGATGTTGAGCGCATCGACATCGATTTCCTGTTGATTCTTCAGCTTCGCAGCGACGTCGGGTGGCGCGTTCTCGACGATGCTCGGGTCTTTCAGGCGACCGCTCTCGGGATTGAGGCGCTGACCGTTCTTGTAGCGTTGCCGCAATTCCGCATCGGTAAGCGCGGTGTCCGGATATTCTTTTCTGTATGCCTCGACGAACTGCTTCTCCGTCAGATTCTTCCACTTGTCTTTGAGCGGATATTTGTTCGTCGTCTGCTTGTTGGTGAGCGTCGGCCGGGTATCGAGGAAATCGGGGCGTTCGCGGCCTACGCCCTCTCCCGCATCGACCCTCGACTTCAGCGCATTGACCTCCTCGAGCTTCGCCCGAATTTGTTCGAGGTTCTGATATGCGTTGTCGATATCGACCAAGCGCGGATCATCCGGCGACAGTTTTTTCGCCCCTTGAATCTGTGTTTCCAAATCGGCGATGACGCGCTTCTGCGCATCGGCCTCGAGTTCGAGACGCGCCTTGTGCGCATCCACTTTTCCGACGCGCGGCTTGCCCTCTACATCGACGAGGCTTTTATCGGCGACTTCAGACCAATTTCTTCCCTCGACGTTCTTCAGCGCATCTCGCTGAGCAGAGAATTTCGGATCGGCCAACTGCTCCAGGTGCGCGATTTCTTCGGCCAAGACGCCCGGGCGGGGTTCGCCTTCGAAACGCAGAATCGTCTTTCCGTTCTGCACGCGCACATCCGCCTTGGTTTTGCTGGGACCGAACTCTCCGGGCTGCACGATTTCGACTTGCACAGGGCCATGCGCGCCACGCGCCCGCTCGCTCAGTGCGGCATTCACGCGACTCCCCAGTTTGTCGGCAGCGCTGCCGGGCAAGGCTTCGTCGAGCGGACGGAAAGCCGCACTCGATGCCTTGGGGTCGGCCTTCGGCTTGGCGTCCTTAGGGGCGTCTTTGATCGCTTGCCGGATCTCGCCACCCGTGGCGCCCGACTTCACGCGCAACTGCGGTTTGCCGTTCGGGCCCGTGACAACTTCCGTCTTGCCACCGGGCACCACGTCCATATCCAGTTTCGATAAATCTTTGCCTACAGCCTCACGTTCTTTGAGTGCAACGCCTGCCTTGTCCAGTTTGCGGTCAACGCGCCCTTCTTTGGCGAGTTGATTGAGATCCGTGGCGGCAATTGCGTCTTCGTCCGCGACGACCTTCTGCTGCTTATAGTCGTAACGCGGCTTGCTGCCGCTTTTATGTTCGAACCCGCCACCCTCCTTCAAACCGCTTATCGCGGTCTTGCGTGCCTCCAGATCAGGTAGCACACGCGTTTCCACAGGCCCCGGCTTGATGCTGTTGAAACCGATATCGGCGGCTGTTGAAACGGCGTGCATGAATACGGCCTGGCCCGCCATTCGAGTAAAAACCTTTACGGACGCGTTAGAGGTGTCGATGATGAGTTGGTCGATTTCACGCTGCAAGGAACCGCTCACGATGTCCGGATGCGCTTTGTTGTTCTTTTTAAGTTCTTCCAGACGCTGCTTCTTGCGTACGAGCACATCACAATAATTGGTGCGCAAATCGCGCACCTGTTCCAAACCCACTACGGACATCAATACCACGCCACCGCCGATAGAACCGGCCTTGATGGCCCAGTAAGTGGCTTTGCCGATTTTCACGACCTTTGGCGCGAGCGGAAGCAGATTGAGTGCGAGATCGCCCAGCGCAATGGCAGCCTTTTTCTTTTCGAAGTTGCCGGTTTCCGCGTCGTCGATGTTTTCCGAAAGTGCTTTGGTCGAGTTGTAGACCACCAGCAACGTTATGCCGATGGCAGTGGTGACCGGAATGATGGTTAGGATAAAACCCACTACGTTGACCAGCGTATCGACGGTTTCGTCATACACCACCGATTTGATGTCTTTGGAGACCGTATCGGTTTTTTTCTGGAACTGGACGAAGTTTTGCGTGGCTTGATGCGAGCGGTAGTCGTAGCCTTGGAACAACACGCTGACCGTGCCAAAGGGGTAGGCCTCCGCGACTTGAATGAAGAGCTGCCGTTGCGCCCCTTCCACGCTGTCCGACTGTGCGGACCAGTGATAGGCCTTCCTGTCTCCGCGAGCGGTCACGTCATGTAAGGTAAGCGCGAATTCGGTGCGTTTCCTGCCTTGATCGTCCGTGACCTCCACCTCTTTGAGCGAACAAGACAGTTTCATGTCCGCATCATCGATATCGCGCACTCGGCTGGTGAACTGTCCCCGCGCCAACAGCGTTTTTGCATCCGAAACCTTGGCGTCCTGGAGGCTTTTGATTTGTTTATCGAGTTCTTCCAGCCGAGCGTCGCGGGCTTTCTCCAGGTCTTCTCGGCGCGAAGGGTCCTGCTGGCAGAGCGCGTCGACGTTTTGCTTCACCAGGTTCTTTTGCGCTTCGAGACCGTCGATCAAATCCTGATCGGTGGTCGCCTTCGCTTTAGGATCCAGCTTGCCGCGACGCATGCGGCCGAGGCGATAGTCGAAATCCCCGCCGTGTTCGAAAAACTCTGTATCCCATGCATCCGACTTGCCGATTAGCCCCGGGTTGTTTTCGTCAAATGCCCGGTTGCTTTGCGGAAATTCTTCTTCGACGGTGAAGGGTTCTTCGAAGTAGGCGGGTTTGAAAAAATTATGGTCGACAATGGACTTGACCACGTACTCGCCCGGCTTGCGCACCGTGAAATCGAATTCGCTATCGTTGAGAATACCCGGCGAGTTGATTGGGATGTAGCGCTGATTTTCGCTCGACACCTCTTCTTTGGCTTTGGTATCCGGGTCGGTGCGCGTCGCCAACCACGCAATCCGGATATGCGGCACGCGAAAAGCATCGCGATCTTGATAGACCTCGAACTTCCAAACCGAGCGCTCGTTCGGCGTCAAAGCACCGATCACATTCACCATGCGTCCACGTACCGGACGGTTTTCGATAGGCGTCTTGCTCGGATCGGTCGAAGGCGGTCCTTTATTCAGCTTTACGCCAAGCTCGTCCGCATTCTTTTGGATTTCCACATTCTCATACGCCGTCTCCAGCTTCTGCGCGAGCGTCATTCCGTTATCGGGCTTGAGCTCGCCGGTACCTTTTAGTTTTTCAATGACCGCATCGCGCGTTTCCTTTTCGGCCATCGCGATTTGCAGCAGGAATTTACATTCCTCAGGTTTGATGGACGTGGGAAGCTTGCTTTCTTCATCCTTTGGCAAATCCTTGATTTTTTCGCCCAGCACATCCTTCATCACCTGCACGATCAGTTCGCGCTGCTTAGGGTCGGCATATTCGGCGGGCCAAAAGCGTTCGCGTTTATCGACGTCCTCAACCTTTACCTGATCTTTTTTTTGATTCTCTTCGTCGAGTTCTTTTTTTACCGCCTCCCCGGCTTCGACCGCGTTTTTCGCTTTGACTTGTTTGCCCGGTTCGTCCGATACGCCGAGTTTCTTTTGTCCTGTGCCGCCCCCCGTTCCCGATCCCTTTCCCAGACCCACACCGCCGCCTTCGCCTGCGCCGTCGCCCTTCTCCTTGCCGCCCGCGCCGCTTTCTCCTGGACCCGTTTCGCCTTTATCTATTTTTTTCGCGTCTTTTAGCCAATCACGCATTTGTTTATCGACGGACGGGAAGACGTCGAATTTGAGTACGCCACCTTTCTTCTTGGCTTTGGCAATTTCCTCCTGCAAATTTCCGACGATTGTTTTTTTGTCGATTTTGGCGAGGGCGTCCTGAATGTCCTGTTCGTTGGCGCCCGGATAAAGCCTTTTAAGATGCGAGCGATAGACTTGGAAATAAACGTCTTTACCGCTTTTGAGCCAGCTCTCCACTTCGCTGGTCTTGAAACTGTGCTGTCGCGAAACGCCTTTGCCTTTACCTTTGTCATACAGGGCTGCGCTGCCGGAAAACGCGCCCAATGCGGGGCGCACACCGCCTAGCGCCGAGTGCGCCGCTTGATCGGCCTGCGTCTCCGCTGCCGCCGCATTTTGCAGAGGCGGCGCGCCCGTTCCTCCGGAGCGTTGCACTGCATGTGCGAATTCATGAGCGATGCGATGACGACCCTGCAAGCTACGTGGCGCAAAAGCGTCGGCGGCGAATCCTATTTCCTTGTCTTCGCTATACGCGAGCGCACCCGCCCCCGCAGCGCGCTGAGCGGCTTCCGCATCGGTGCGCACATCGATGCCTTTTAAGGAAGCGCCGTAAGCGATCGATAATTGCCCGCGTAAACGCGAGACGCTTTGCTCCGCACCTGCCGCCGCTGCGTGCTGCGGCGATGCGTGACGCGAACCGGGCGCGCTACTACGACGGCGCTTGCGCACGCTCATGAGTGCATGCTCGCGAACGTGGCTTGCTTAGCGCACATCGAAACCCTCTTCGGCTTCTTCGTCCTCGTCGTCGGGCAAGGCCGGGCTGGGCGGGGAGGGTGTAGGCGTCGGCAAGGGCAATCCCCCGGTGCGTTTCAGATCCGGGGCGCTAATGAGGTCGAGGAAGTCGTCGTACTCTTTCACCATTGCGTCACGCGTCGCCTGATCGACTTTTCGGTCGGTCAGCATTTTGACTAGCCGCTCTCTCAAGAAAGCGCGAATCTCTGGAATGGGGCGAACCGGTTCGTTTGTGCGCGAGCTACGCCTAAAGATGTAGCGCATGTTTCTTAAGCCAGCCGGATTACTGAAGTTGCTGGTGAGCGAAACCATGTCGCGCTCGAAGCCGTCGGCCAGAGAATCAGCATACTCCCAGCTGCCCCAGTCCTTGCATTCAATGCGGGTGCCGTCACGCAGAATCAAATCGTATTCGCGGTGGCGACTGCCGACCGCCACCGGTTGTTCGATGGACGCGACGCGTTCAACGCCCCCGATAAAACGGATCACTTCCATCTGGAACAATCCACCGCGGAAATGACCGGTAGAAGTGGACATGTCCGCTAGCATCTGTCTTGCGCCGCCCACTCGCATTTCCATCATTTGCGTGAACGTTTCGAGCGCGAAATTGCGATCCGCCACGTTGAAACGCCCACGGCGAATGGTGCGCACAAGTTTTGGGAAATCGATGGCGGGGCTGCCGGGACGCGCGGCGAAGACCAAGGCGCGCAAGTGCGGCACGCCCAAATTTTTCATGTTGCGCACCTGCCACAAAATGTCGGCGAGTTCGGCATCCGTGACCTTGGAAAGCTCGCCGGCACGGATTTGATCGACGGCGTCCTTGCTCTTTAGGCGGTCTCGCACATTCTTGAGAATGTTCTGCGTGGCTTCGTTCATTAGTGCGCCCGCTTCTTTTTCGGCGAGCGCAATGGCCTCTTCGGTCGATTTCAGCTTCTTCGGATCGACTGTTTCGGAAGGCCGCAAGCGTTTGATTGCTTCCAGTGTTTTATGGGTAACACCCAAGTGCTTGGCTCTGGAGATCAAGGCTTTTTGCCGCGCGTGCAAAGCAAGTTGCTGGGAAACGACCGGCGGCGGCGAAACAACGCCCCCGGTCACGGTGAGGCTTTCGACGGGAACGAAGACCAGTTCACGCGTTTCCAAGCCCGGCACTTCCACGCGAATCGTCCCGTCGGCTTCGACCTTGACCTTGTCCTTGCCATAGAACTCGCCAAAGCGTTCCGCCGCCGCTGCGCCCCCCTCGTAACTAAAGACAGATTCGCTGCCTTCGATGGGTGTTACACGTTGCGCCGTCAAAAACTTTGCTTGCTCAATGCCCGCGAGAGCGGTTTTGATCATTTCGATTTCGGCGCCGGCTTTCTCCAGCTGTTTCGCATCTCCGCGCGTACGAAAATTTGCTTGCAGTTTGATGCACAGTTCCAACTGCTTGTTGAGCGTTTCCGCAGCACGTCGCGCCAACGCGGGCGCATCGCGCGTGGCCGCCTGAGGCCGCAGCGAAAGCGAGGCCAAATCGCGCTGCAGTCGCACGATTTCGCCGCGCAGCTCGGTATAGGGTTTTTCGAGATCGCCGAGGCGATGTTCGCGCGCCCAGATCGAACCTTGGGTCAATAACGGCCGCGCCAGCACCGCGCCGCCTTCCAGAAGCGCAAGCGTCAACAGGTTCTCGTAAGCAAATAGCGCGAAGTCGCCCCACGATTTGAAGCTTTGACCTTTGCGCAGGCGATCCGCGATTCCGATCACCATAAATGTCGTACCGACGCCGGTGATGCGTAAAGCTTCGGCGGCGCGTTGCGCGCCGCGTGAAGCTTCGAATGCCCCCTTGCCGCCGACGCGTGCGCTGACGAAGCTTTTGGCGCCGGCCGCCAAAAGCGTATTGAGAAACCGGAAAGCGCCGAAGGTAGCGATATTGAGCAGACTGTGTCCAACGAATTCGCCCGCCGAGTCGCTTTCCGTGCGGCCTTCTATCGCAAGCGTCTTCACTTCATTCAAGGCCGTGAATACGACGCCGCTTACGATCAGCTCGGTCGCGATAAAGGCAGCAGTGCCTTCCGCGAATAACAGACCTGCTACAGCGGCACCGATGACCTGCGCGACGAAAATCAAAATCACCACAGCGAGTACAAGCGCGGTGATTTTTAGTATTTGCAAAACCAGCTCGTCACTATCTCGGTTTTGCACGTAGTTGGCATACATGCGTTCCGCGAGAGAGGTGAACTCTACCGTGCCTTTATCGAGTGGGTCTGGCCACCAACCGATCGTCTCTTTGTCGTGCGGCCAACCCTTTGGATTAAGTTTGCGGAAACCGAATTCTTTGTAGACACGCTCTCGAATCATGTTGCCGAGATCGCCGTCCAGGCGGATGGCCTCCACTTCGTAGTTTTCCAGTTGAGTTAGCGCGCTATCTATACCTTCGACAGTTTTTTTCGCCCATCCCATCATCGCTTCGAGCGAGTAGTTGTAGGTGACGGTGTAGTACTGGATTTTCGAGTGGGAACCCAAATCCGCGGGGTGCTTGATGCTGTGGCGCTCGGATATTTCATGTTCCAGCCCGAAGGCGATCTTCAGCGCTAGCTCGGAATCGGCGAACACGGCCTGCGCTTTACCCCTTAGGTGTTCCGGCATACCGATAAACGCGAATGCCTCTTCGCGCTGCTTCTGATCCATATCGGATAGACCGATAATGAAAGTCTGCATACGCACGACTTCTTCGGCGTAAGGCGCCAACTCGTCGCGGCCTTTTTTGATGGTGTCGTAAGCGAGGCGCTGTGCACGGCCTCTCACGCGCTGAAAAACAACATTGGCCGCGGCTTTGGCCAAAGCTTCGCGACTGCGCAAGGTGGTGACGAAATTTGGGTTGTCCTGTTCGCGATCGGCTTCAATTAGGATGAAATCGCTGATGGCGGAATCCGCCACGATTTCGTTCTGCAGATAGACCCATTCCAAATCGAGCTTGGCGACCCGATTCATGAACTCGTGCCGGCCGCGGAAATATCGGGCATCGATCGTATGCACGCGACCCACGCCGCGCACCCGCAAGGAGTGAAATTTACGGCCGGGCTCGCTTTCGAGTTTGAGGATCTGTGCTTGCGTCAGCCCATCGAACTGCAGCCAACGCTTCACCGCTTTCTCATGCGTCAAAATGCGTCGACCGTAGGAGGCTTGACCCATTTTGAAGATTTCGTATTCCTCCTCGCCATCCCTTGCTTCGGCGAGCGCGATACTGTCGTAGCTGAACCAGAGGTCACGAAAATCGTCGAGATTGACTGCTTTACCTTTTTGATAGACGCCGGTGACATTCCAGGCGCTGCGGCGTTCCTTGGCATCCCAGCCGACCTCGCTCAGCTCTTCTTCGCCTCCCCTGCGGAGTGCGTCGGCAACGCGCTGGAGCTCTTCTTCGCTCACCTTTCGTGCAACGAAACGGCCAAAAGAGGTTTCGACACCGACAAAGAATTCGTCCGGATGCGCGCGGATGTATTCCTCCATTTCCGCTTTCGTGCCGAACGAGGGATGACCGCGGATGAGCTCCTCTTGTTTTTCTTTTACTTTGATCTCTTCGAGCGCTATGCCGCGTTCTTCCGGTTTATTGGTAGGCGGAGGAGGAGGAAATTCGCTCAAAGGATCGAGTGACGCAGCCGTCGGTGGGTCGAGCAGTTTCGGCTGCGGAAACTCGATGGACGGTTTGCCCTCGTAAAGGCTGCGCACCCTGTATGGCAGGCGCTCGCTTCTCGGTATCTGAAGTTTGTTCGGTTCCGGAATGCTCGCATCCACGGTGAGCTGACCTGGAAAATCGAGGTAGTAGGAAAAAAGCCGGTAACGAATCAATGAGTCGGTGGGGATTTCTTCGAAGGTACGATCGAGGGTCGCCTTTACGGGAAAGTCGGCGCGCACATATAGGCCGCTGGAATATGCACGCGCGTAGTCGTCCCACTTCTCGCGTATTTCCACATGCGGCGGCGTCGCGCTTCTTTTTGGATCCCATTCCAGCTTCAGCCATTGACGACCGTTCGGGAATTTCAGAATTAGAAAGCCCGGCCCTGTTTCCTGCTGAATACCTTTGTCACTCGCCGGTTTCAGGTCCACGGTGGGTTTATCGGGCTGTAACCCAATGAACAGCGTTTGGCGATGCGCCTGCTGTGCTACATGCGCCAGTTCGTGCGCGAGCAAGGCTTTGCCGCGTACCGTATGCGGCGCATACGCGTCGCGATTGAAAACCAGATGCGGACCGTAAGCGAAGGCGCGCGCGTTCAGCGATTGAGCCGCCGCGCGCGCACGCTCATCCGTATGTACGCGTACCGCATCCAGCGAAATACCCAAACGCGGCTCGAAGAAATTGCGCAAGTTATCCGAAAGCGCCGCGCCGCTTTTCGCGAGACGCGCAGCGAGTTCCCCCCTGCTCTGCGGCGGCACGCGCTTGCACGCGAATACCGCGCGCATGGTTGTATTCAATACCTGCGCCGCCATCAAATCAGCTTGCGTTTCCAACTCTGGCGTCGCGTACTCGCGCACTTGTTGCAAAAGCGCGCACAAGTCCGCATTGCCCATACGCTCCTGTAAAGAAGTGGCGATCGGCATCATCGCCATTTCTACCGACGGCTGTTTGGTTTTGGCAG
>DATEEW010000137.1:0-3348 GCA_035280965.1 Burkholderiales bacterium | reverse complement strand
TCGGTGCGAGTTTCGCGCTTGCTTTGCGCCATAGCCGGCTGCGAATTGCCGTTGTCGAAAACGCCCCGGCGGCTGCGCCGCAAGCCGATTTGGATAGCCGTATTTACGCGGTAAGTCCCGCGAGCGTCGAATTTTTGCGCGCGATAGGTGCGTGGGATGGGATTGATGCGCAACGCATCCAGCGGGTCGAGCGCATGGAAATTCACGGCGATAGGCCGGATGCAGCCTTGCACTTTTCCGCGTACGAATCTGGTGCCGAAGCGCTCGCGTACATTCTCGAATCCAGTCGACTCCAATACGCCTTAAGTGAAGCACTAAAGCCCGCAGGTATCGACTTTCTTTGCCCTGCGCGCTGCGCTGTTTTCGACCGTGAAGGGCAGACACTGAGCCTGGAAGACGGGCGAACCTTCAGTGCAGAATTATTAGTGGGAGCAGACGGCGCCAACTCCTGGCTGCGGCAAGCGGCGGGGATCGAATTGACGCAGCAGCCCTATCATCAGCGCGGCGTGGTGGCGAATTTCGAATGCAGTGAAGCGCATCATGGCGTCGCATTCCAATGGTTCCGTCCAGATGGCGTGCTGGCATTGTTGCCGCTTGCGGGGCGCAAAGTGTCGATGGTGTGGTCCGCCGCCGATGCGCACGCGGACACATTGATGTCCATGGATTTGAATGCGCTTGGCCGCGAAGTGGTGCAAGCTTCGGAAAACCGGGTCGGCGCACTCAAAGCGCTTTGTCGCGCGCAAGCCTTTCCTCTGCGTTTGATGCGTGCCCGACAATGCGTGTTGTCCGGTTTGGCGCTGATCGGCGATGCGGCACATGTGGTTCATCCCTTAGCCGGACAGGGCGTCAATCTCGGGTTTGGCGACGCGCGTGTTCTGGCCGAGGTGTTAATGGGGCGTGAGCCGGGCCGTTCCTGCGGCGACTATAGTTTGCTGCGCCGCTACGAACGCGCGCGGGCAGAGCCTGTCATGGCGATGCGCGGGGTGACACATGGGTTGCAGAGATTGTTTGCCGCACGCGGCGACCTTCCCCGCTTTTTACGCAATACCGGATTGAACTTGAGCGACCGTTCCGCGGTCCTCAAAACGTGGCTCGTCCGCAACGCTCTAGGCTGAACATGCTCCGTTATTTCTTTCTTGTTTTTTGCTTCCTTGGGCTCGGTTCCGCTATTGCGGACGAGGCTAGTGTCAGAAAAATCCTCGAAGCGCGCATGGAAGGTATCGCGATCCAGTCGGTGCAAAAAATGCCGTATATAGGCCTTTATGAGGTGCGCGCCGGCGCAGATATCTTTTACACCGATGAAGAGGTCACCCATATATTCGTTGGCAATGTGCTCGATGGGCGCACTTTGGAAAATCTGACCGAAGTCCGCTCCCGCAAGTTCAACGCTATTGCGTTCGACAAGTTGCCGCTGAATCAAGCGATCGCCCTCGTGCGTGGAAAGGGCTCGCGAAAGCTCGCTTACTTTGCCGACCCACTATGCAGTTATTGCCGTCGTCTGGACCGTGCTTTCCAGGAAATGGATGACGTCACGATCTATGTTTTTGTCTATCCGATTCTGTCACCCAATTCGATGACATTGGCGCGGGGTGTGTGGTGTTCTGCGAACCCGGCCAAAGCATGGACGGATTTCATGTTGAACGGTGTTCAACCCAAACCAAAAAATAATTGCACGTCCGCAGAAATTGATCGGAATCTGGAGATCGGTCAACAGCACCGCATCCTGGTCACGCCGACTTTAGTTTTCGAAAACGGTTGGCGGGTCGAGGGGGCAGTACCGCCTGCTCGCTTGGACAAGCTACTCAACGAGGCGGCCCAGACCGGCGCGAAGCCGGCTGCCCAATAATCATTTCACTTCTTTAGGCGGCGGGTAGTTCAGAGGTAGCAACACCCAAAGCTCGCCTTGTTGTTTCATGCGCCCGGCTTCTTGTCCGGCCGCGGGACCGAAACCCCAGAAGAAATCCGCGCGCACCGGTCCGCGGATCGCGCCGCCGGTATCCTGCGCAAACATCAGTCGCTGCATCGGTACGTCTGTATTGGGCCGCGTGGTGTTCAACCATACGGGCGCGCCAAGGGGGATATAGCGCGGGTCGACCGCGATTGAACGTTCCGTTGTCAATGGGACGCCTAAGGCTCCGATGGGGCCGCCTTGTTGTTGATCGAGTTCGCGAAAAAAAACATAACTGGGATTCTGATTCAGCAATTCTTGCAAGCGTTCCGGATGTGCACGGGCCCAGGACTGAATGCCCTGCATCGATGCTTCGTGCGCCTGCAATTCGCCCTTATCAATCAGATATCGTCCGATTGATTGATAAGGGTGGCCGTTCTGATCGGCATAACCGACGCGCACCATGCTGCCGTCTGGTAGTTTGACGCGACCCGAGCCCTGAATCTGCAAAAAGAAGGCTTCGATCGCATCGTCCACCCACACCAATTCTTTACCTTTGACCGGCGCCGCGCCGCGCTCGATGTCGGCGCGGGAATAATAGGGAACGACTTTTCTACCCTCAATGCGACCGCGCAAGCGTATGTTCTTCGTGTCCGGTGCAACATCGCTCAAATCGATAGTCAACAAATCGTCGGGTGGCGCATACAGGGGGTAGATAAATGCGCCGCTTTTGTGCCGGCTGCCGCGCAAGAGTGGTTCGTAATAGCCGGTAATCAATCCCGATTGCACGCCATCAGGTTTGGTCATGCGATAGGGGCGAAACCACGTTTCGAAATGTCGACGTATCGCGCCCGCGTCCTTGGAATCGACGATGGCGGCTTCCTGACAGACCTCACGCCAGGCGTCCTTATTTTTTAGTGTGCCGCAACTGATCGAATAAGCAGGCCAGGCGGCGACCAAGCCATCGTCTTGCCAGCCGGGTAGATCTGCAAAGGTTGCGGCCGCAAGTGGCGGTGCTTTAGGTACTTCCACTACGCCCGGACAAACCGGGCATACCGGGCAAGCGGCGGCTGCAGCGGGGCACGTGGCGGGCGTCGGAGTCGTGCAGGCCGTCAAGCCTGCAATCAACGCTATCAGCGCCGTGCGCGTTAACATTCGCGCAGACATTAAGAGAAAGGCGGTCATGGACGCAGGATTGTTATTGCTTCTTGCCGAGGCTGGTTTAGCGCTCGCGCTGTTTATATTCATCATCTGGTGGACTTTGCCGAAGAAAGACAAGTCCGACAAGCAAGATTAGGGAATGTCCGATCAAGTGCCGGGGAATGGTCGTGAATGCGCACAGCTGTACGAGCGAGGGCAAACTAAAACAAGGCCTTGGACGCTTTAAGCCGGCAACACGATTCATCAGAGCTTACTGAAGCACGTTGCGATCAGTGCAAGACGCGCGGAACCGACAAGGT
>DATEEW010000136.1:0-7496 GCA_035280965.1 Burkholderiales bacterium | reverse complement strand
TAGGCTTTCGCCTCGCCACCGAATTTCTTCGACAAAATCGTCGTGATCGCCGCCGTCAGCGTCGTCTTCCCATGGTCTACGTGACCAATCGTCCCCACGTTCACGTGCGGCTTCGTACGCTCAAACTTGCCCTTTGACATGGTCTGATACCCTCAGCTTTTGTGTAATTAAGCGCCTGAATTAAATGTCAAAACTACCTGGTGCCGATGGCGCGGATTGAACGCGCGACCTCTCCCTTACCAAGGGAGTGCTCTACCACTGAGCTACATCGGCTATAAATCTTTGAACTTCCGTTCCGGTTCACCGATCTGGAGCGGGTGAAGGGAATCGAACCCTCGTCATAAGCTTGGAAGGCTTCTGCTCTACCATTGAGCTACACCCGCCTGGGTCCGCACTGCTCGTCTTCCGACTATCGCCGACCAAGCCCCGCCTACAAAACAGCTATTAAAACAATACCTTCTGGTGGAGGAGGTTGGATTCGAACCAACGTAGACGCAAGGTCAACAGATTTACAGTCTGCCCCCTTTAACCACTCGGGCACCCCTCCGGCGAAACGCGCGATTATGGTGGCTATCTCCTATGCTGTCAAACAACTGCGAGTGAAAGCTCGCCTAAATCGGGGTGCAGAAACTTCGTTCCAAAGCGCTTTTCTAAACGTTTTTGACCTCAAAAATACAAAGGAGGCACGGGATGGAAAAGGCTACTTTTGCGGGTGGATGTTTCTGGGCGATGGAAGAAGCGTTCCGGGAAGTCCCGGGCGTGACGGCAACTCGCGTGGGTTACACAGGCGGCCATGTCCCTCACCCCAGCCATGCACAGGTGCGCAGCGGCACTACCGGGCATGCCGAAGCCGTGGAAGTGACTTTCGATTCCGGTCGCACCAGCTACGAAGACTTACTGGATATCTTTTTCACCAGCCATGATCCGACTCAATTGGATAAGCAGGGACCGGATATCGGCAAAGAATTCCGCTCCGCGGTTTTCTACCATAGCCCCGAGCAGAAGGCGGCGGCCCAACTGTGCCGCACCGTGCTCATGCAAATGAATCGTTACCACGGGCCTATAGTCACGGAGTTTTGCGCCGCCACAGAGTTCTATCCAGCCGACGAAATGCATCAACATTTCCTCGCCAAAGAGGCGGCCAAAAACCGGCCCTGGCACCCCCCAGTTGCGGAAGCCCTGGAGCGCTCCCGGACGCATCGGAGCAAATGAATCGATTCCAGTGAGTGCGGAGCTTCATTAGCGCACATCCAAAGCGATCGGGCGGCTTGTGAGTCCGCCCGCGCGCCGGTAATCTGCTTTCAATTCTCGGCAACTTGGCGTTTCGCTTGGACAGTAAGGCCGTATTCGAAGCACCCCCTGCGCAGGCGACCCGCTCTGTCCCTGCCGCGTCGCCCTTCCTTTGTCGTAGCGACCTCGAAAATAACCTTCTGCGGCAGGGCCTGGATGAATGTCTAAACGGGCACTTGCTATCCGAGCAAGAACTTGAGTCCACGCTGCAAGACGTTTTGACTTCTCCCCTGCGCGACGGGCCCGATATCTGGCTATTCGCCTATGGGTCACTGATCTGGAATCCTGTTCTCGAATACGAATCGCGCCACGTAGCCACAGTGCACGGCTATCACCGCAGCATGTGTCTGTGGTCGCGCATCAATCGAGGCACGCCCCAGAACCCGGGCGTGGTTCTAGGCTTGGATCGGGGCGGCCGTTGCACCGGGGTCGTGTATCGCATTCGCGGCGAACTTGTTGAACAGGAATTGCGCTTGTTGTGGCGGCGCGAAATGCTGCTCGGTTCCTACAGCCCCAGGTGGGTTTACGCCACACATGGCGAACAGTCGTTTCGCGCTTTGGCCTTTGTCGTCAATCGCGAGCGTTCTGGCTACGCAGGGCGCATTCCCAACCAGCAATTGGTGGACATTCTGTGTAAAGCCACGGGAAAACTGGGGCCGGCGCTGGAGTACCTGCGCCTCACCGTCGACGGGCTGGCTGCCAACGGCATACGGGATCCACAGTTGCTGCAATTGGATGCACTGGTACGCGCCCGCCTGGGCGAAAGCGACCCGTCCGCGCCACGCGCTTCTTTGCAGATTTAGCCGGCGCCCTGCTCCCAACGGCTTTCGCCCTCTTGGAGCAAAGCGGACTTATCTCCCATTTCCATCCGCATCGAGAAGGACGTTTTGGCCCCACGGTCTAGACTGAAGTAGTTGTTTTCCTTGGAATCCGCATGAGCGCACGTGCAACCGTTCAACCACCGAAAGTCGGCCTACGCGGCGACTATCGGAAGGCTGCGGCTGATTATTCGGTGCCTCAACACTGGGAGCGCTACAGCGAAGCGGAACACACCCTATGGCGCGCGCTTTACTTGCGCCAAAGCCAGCTGGTGCTGCGCTACGCCTGTCCACAATACGTTCAAGCCCTCGCACTGCTCGATCCCAGTGCGGGCATTCCAAATTTCGAAGCGACCAATGTGCAACTGCGCCGCGCCACCGGTTGGGAAATCGTCCCAGTTCCTGGACTGATTCCCGATCGGGAATTTTTTGAGCACTTGGCCCAGCGCCGTTTTCCAGTCACCGTATGGCTGCGTAAACCCGAAGAATTCGATTACATCGCCGAGCCAGATGTATTTCACGACTATTTCGGTCATGTGCCGCTATTGTTCGATCCGACCTATGCCGATCATATGCAAGCCTATGGCGTGGGCGGTCTGAAAGCGCTCAAGCTAGGCGCACTGAATTATCTTGCGCGCCTTTATTGGTACACCATCGAGTTCGGTTTGATACGAACCCCAAAAGGCTTGCGCGCTTACGGCGCAGGATTGCTTTCTTCCGCCGGCGAATTGCCTTATTGCATCGATAACGAAACGCCGCGCCGCATTGCCTTCACACCCATGCGCGCAATGCAGACGGACTATCGCATCGACACTTATCAGGATTTGTATTTCGTGGTCGAGGACTTCGAACATTTGCTGCGGGACACCGCGCCCGACTTCACTCCTTACTACAATCGTCTGCGCAGTCTTCCTACGCTGAGTCCCACTCAGACTATGCGCAACGATCGCCGAGTCGGCTGAGGGGCACCTCGGCCATTCCTTAAGCATTACAATAAGCGCCCTTTCATCAGGCGCTTTACATGAAACTAGCTACCTTAAACAATGAAACGCGCGACGGTGCGCTCTGCGTCGTTTCGCGCGACTTGCGTATCGCCACTGTCGCATACGACGTTGCGCCGACGATGCAATCCGCATTGGACGATTGGAATTACGCAGCGCCTCTGCTTGGTGAACTTTACGAAGAAGCCAATCGCCATCCGGGCGGATCACGCTGGTTTGATTTGGATATCGCACAACTTGCCGCGCCACTACCGCGCGCTTATCAACACATCGGTGCTTTCGCTTATACGGCGCATCTAGAGCGTCTATGTCCCGACACGCTCGGCACAGAATGGCGCAAAGAAGTCTTGCTATTGCAACGCAAGTCGATCGATTTACTCGGGCCTGGCGAAGAGATTCCCCTTCCCGCAGACGATGTGGATGTCGACTTCGGAGTTGAAGTGGCCATCGTGACCGATGACGTGCCTGCGCATATCAAGCGCGAAAAAGCTGCCGAACATATCCAACTTTTTCTGCTCGGCAATACGATCACCTTGCGCAAGATCCTAAGCGAAGACTTGGCGCGCGGTCACGGCAGTTTCCACAGTCATGCGCACCACAGTTTCGGCGGCATCGCCCTGACGCCCGACGAGCTGGGCAGCGCCTGGGATGGACGCAAACTGAATGTGAAACTGCGCGTGCGGCTGAACGACGGTGATTTCGGTTCGCTACATACAGCCGAAGATATGCATTTCGATTTTCCGGCGCTCATTGTGCAAGCCGCGCGCAACCGCGCCCTTTCCGCCGGAACGATTCTAAGCAGCGGTCCGGTCTCCAGTCGCAATGCGAAAGATGGCGTCGGCAGCATTGCCGAAGGGCGGGCGCTCGAAGGAAAGGACGCGACGACACCGTATTTGCGTTTCGGTGATCGCGTGCATGTTGAAGCCAGCCATGGCCAAGACAAAAACCTGTTTGGCCCGATTTCTCAAAGCCTGGTACAGCAGACGACTAGACGGAGAATGCAAATCGTCGAAGAAGAGCCGACCCCGGACGAGGCGCCTGTAGCCGAATAACGACGGCGGGCTTGCCGGAACACTGCGTGCATAGGTTCGGCGCATGGGCCGGCCTATGCTGTTTGACGCGCGTTTCATTCTTCGAACGCTG
This sequence comes from Burkholderiales bacterium, assembly GCA_035280965.1. Taxonomy (GTDB): domain Bacteria; phylum Pseudomonadota; class Gammaproteobacteria; order Burkholderiales; family SG8-39; genus DATEEW01. The sequence continues at coordinate 3,244 of DATEEW010000136.1, read as the reverse complement.
TTTCTCGCGACGACGCTATATACCGGCGCGGCCGACGCGCAGAACCGCTATCGCGTCGAAGTGCACGGACCGCGGGCACTGTCGCAGATGCTTGAAAGCGGCCTCGATATCGCGCGCTGGCAAAACGATCCGAATATGAACTTGGAATTGCTGCGGCGCCTGACAGCCGAAGCGATCCAACAAAGCGAAGCCGCTGTCGCGACCGAAGGTTATTTCAGCCCGCGCATCGAAGCGCATATCGATGAAAAGGTCGAGCCCTGGCTGGTAAGCATCGACGTCGATCCAGGGCCGCGCACGATCGTTCAGAATGTCGATTTACGTTTCGCCGGCCCGGTTCTGGACGACGAAGAAGCGCAACCGCTGATCGCGAAAGCACGTGAAACGTGGTCTCTCCCGCCGGGCTCTCCGTTTCGCCAACAAGATTGGGATAGCGCCAAACGCGGCGCCTTGACCGCCTTGTCCTTCGGCCGTTATGCGGCAGCGAATGTCGCCCATAGCGAAGCGCGCATTGATCCGGACACTCTCAGCGCCTCTCTGCAGGTCGAATTCGCCAGCGGCCCGATTTTTCATTTTGGCGCAGTCGAGACCAGCGGACTCAAACGCTATCCGCCGCGTTTGGTGGAGAACCTCAGCCCCTTCGGACGTGGCGAAGCCTATTCTGGGAAAAAGCTCGCCATTTATCAACGACGGTTGCTCGAAAGCGGCTACTTTTCGAGTGCGCGAATCGCGGTGAGCGACGATCCCGACGAGGCGGCAGCCGCGCCGGTCAAGGTTTCAGTGATTGAAAACAACAAGCACCGAGTGGAGATGGGCATCGGCTACAGCACCGACACGCGCTACCGCGGGCAACTCACATACAACAACGTCGATCTATTCGAAAGCGCATGGCGATTCAAAGCGAATCTCCGCCTCGAATCTCTGGGGGAGCAGGCGCGCATCGACTTCGACTCACCGCCGCATTCGGATGCAAGTTGGAACAATTTTTTTAGCAGCGTGCATCGCACCGATATCGAAAACCAGGAAACGCGTGAATTCGTGGTCGGCGCCGCGCACAACTGGGGTCTGGAACGCACTCCTTCGTCGTTGTTCGTAGCGGCACACTTCGAAGATCAGACAATCAACAACGACGTCACCGACAAAAAGCATGCGGTGTTTTTCGGTTATCGAAAAACCTTCAGCGACACCGACGACTTGGTATCGCCGCGTTCCGGTTATCTAGGCACGCTCTCCGTAGGCGCCGCGCCCGAAGTTCTGTCCTCCCGCGCCTTCGCACGGGCGACTGCGAAGCTCTCCACTTTTTATCCTGTCGGTCGAAAGGGCGACCTATCGATACGCGGAGAGCTTGGAAAAGTATGGGCCACCGCGCGCGACAACATCCCCACCAGCTACCTGTTTCGCACCGGCGGCGATCAAACGGTGCGCGGCTACGGTTTCGAAAGCCTGGGTCTGGAAAAGGACGGCGCGATCGTCTCGGGTCGTTATCTAGGTTGGGCGAGCATCGAATACACGCGCTGGATAGGCGAAGCTTGGGGACTTGCTGCCTTCGTCGATGCAGGTGACGCGTCCGACTCGCTGGACGCCTACGATCTCGCGGTTGGTTACGGTCTCGGTGTCCGTTTCCGCAGTCCCATCGGACCGGTACGCGCCGATGTGGCCTATGGCGAGCGCACCAACGAAATGCGCATCCACTTTTCGGTGGGGTACAGCTTTTGAAGCGGCGCGCGCTTTGGTGGACCTTCGCGGTCGCGTCCTGCCTATTGGTGATCGCGGGCGGCGCAGCTTGGTGGTTTGTTGCCAGCGAAGGCGCCCTGCAATGGTCGCTCACGCGCATTCAAGCAATGCTGGGCGAGAAGTTGGTGCTCGAAGGCGCGCGCGGATCACTGTGGAACGGCATCGCTGCGGATCGCATCGTTTACGAAGACGAAAAAATCCGGGTCGAAGTGAACGGATTGGAGGCGCGGGCCGGCATGGACGAAGGTCTACGCGGGCATCTGTACTTCGATGTGTTGCGCGCGGAAAAAGTGATCGTGCTGATGAAGCCGCAGCTCGACGAGCCCTTGGAAATGCCGGAGCACTTGCGACTGCCGATCGATCTCAGCATTCCGCGCGCGGAGCTAAAGGAACTGGAGATCGAGCGCGATGCGACGCGAGTGCGCTTTCACCATATCGTTCTTCAATATGCGGCGACAAGCGACCTACATGGCATCGAATCTGTGCAAGCTCAAAGCGACTACGGTGCGCTTAGTTTTGCCGGCCGTATTGCCTCCACTCGACCCTTCGATTTGTCGGCGCAACTACGATGGCTGCAACCGCAACGCAGCGAGGGCGTGTTCAATGCGAACGGATCCCTGGCGCAACTTGGCGCCACATTGCAGGCGCAACTGGCCGGGGCGCAATTCGATGCACAGGCTATGCTGCGACCCTTCGAGGCGCAGCCCCTCCGCAACCTGAATGCGGCAGGCAAGGACATCGACTTGCATGCGATCAATGCAGATCTGCCGCAAAGCAAATTGTCGTTTTCGATCGACGCGAATTCCGAAAATGATCTGAGCGGCGGGTTTGAGGCAAACAATGCGTTGCCGGGGCCGATCGACGCCGGGAAGATTCCGGTCGGTCGCATTGCAGGTCAATTCGAGACTGACTTCAAAATCGCAAAGCTTTCCAGTCTGGAAATCGATCTAGGCGCAGGCGGCAAGTTGAGCGGCCAGGCACGGGGCGATATGCGCGAAGGTCTAGTGCAGTTACAAAGCCGCGGACTCAATTTGCAAGGCCTCTATTCCACTATGCGCGACACAGCGCTGAATGGCCCCATCGAGTTGGCCTACGACCTCGAAGGACAAAGTGCGAAAGCAAACCTTTCACAAGGAGATATGCGTTTCGAAGCGACCGCGACGCGGCGCGGCACTCGCATCGATATCGCGCGCTTCGAAGCCCGGGCGCGTGGCGGCTCGCTGAACGCGCAAGGCTATCTCGATCTCGACGAGACTCGCAACTTCAAAGCGGATCTGAAACTTTCGCGCTTCGATCCTTCACAGTTCGGCACCTTTCCTCAAGGATTGGTCAACGGCACGGGAAACATCGAAGGCGCGCTAAATCCCCTCCGCGCTCAAGCGCGCTGGACGATTGCGAATAGTCATTTGAACGCGCTTCCCCTATTCAGCAATGGGCGCTTCAGGCTTATCGACGAGCAATTGAGCGACGTCGCGATCAACGCTCGCTGGGGCGATGCGCAGCTGCAGGCGAA
>DATEEW010000135.1:0-2028 GCA_035280965.1 Burkholderiales bacterium | reverse complement strand
GGAATGGTGTTGCGCCCGCATTGTTCGCAAGCGGCAATCACCACGTTTTGCCAATGCGTTTCGCGTTTTTCTTGCCGGTCGGCGGACAGACGGACGATCGAACGGGTCGTCACCAAAGGTTGAATGCTCGCGACGCCCAACTCGGTCGCCTTCTGCAAAACAAGGTCCATACGGTCGCCCGCGCAAATGCCTTGAAGCAAATGAAGCTGGAGCGGTGACTCCACGTCCTTGACGGTTCGTTGATGAATGTCCGCCTCGGTGCCGCGTTTGCTGATTGCGCTGAGTGTCGCGGACCATTCCGCGCCATCCCCGCGGAACAACGCAATCTTGTCGCCGACACGCAATCTGAGCGCCTGCACATGTTTGGCCACGCGCTCGGGCAATTCGACGCGTGCGCCGGCAGCCAGATTGAGATCGCAATAGAGGCGTGGCGCGGGCCGGGGAGCGGAAAAATCGTTCACAAGAATGGAGGCGCGGAGTAGGCTTGGGAATGTCTCAGCAAGTACCGAGGATGGTCGCGAGTGCGCGTAGCTGTACGAGCGAGGACAAAGTAAAACAATGCCTTGGGCGCCTCAAGCTGGCGATATTATTCATCAGTTAACCTCAATCAGAGCTTCTATCGAGTCGGATTGTAAAGCGAGGGGAGATATGGCGGCCGTGGAATCCCGAATTTGCAAATTCGATTGGCCCGCTGTGGATTTCGATCTGCCCGGCGTGGATGGCAAGCGCCATAGCCTGGCCTCGGTCAAGGGCGAGCGCGGATTGCTGTTGATGTTCATTTGCAATCATTGTCCCTTCGTCAAATCCATACGCGATCGCATCGTGCGGGATGCGCGGGATTTGCAAAGCGCGGGCATCGGTTCGGTGGCGATCATGGCCAACGACCCGGTCGATTATCCGGAGGATTCCTTCGACAACATGCGCAGCGTCGCGGAGCAGTTCAATTTTTCCTTTCCTTATCTTTACGACGAAACCCAAGTGGTGGCCAAATCCTACGGCGCGGTGTGTACGCCCGAGTTCTATGGCTTTAACGCCGATCTGAAACTGCAATATCACGGCCGTCTGGACGAATCGCGTCGCGAGGCGGTGCCCAACGCCCGACGCGAACTCTACGAAGCCATGCAGGAGATCGCTACTACCGGAAAGGGACCGCAAACGCAGTTCGCATCCATAGGATGTTCCATCAAATGGCGTCAGGCCTAAGCGCAGGGGGCGCGGGAGTTCGCGTGGGAGTTCAAGAGTGAGCGCAAAGCCGCCGGGCGGCTGGAACATGCAATCGGTAGGCGAGAGCACGGTACGGCACGATGCCAGCCTGAGTTATGAGTTCGTCCATGCGCGGCGCGGTATACCTGGGCCACCGCCGTTATTAGTCATGCTGCACGGTTTCGGCTCCAACGAGGGCGACTTGCTTGGCCTGGTGCCTTATTTGGACGACCGCTTGCATATCACAAGCGTGCGAGGACCCTTGCGCGTCGAGGCCGGTGCTTATGGTTGGTATCGCGTATCCCACACGGCCGGCGGCCCAATCGTGCACGAGGGCGAGGAGCATGAAAGCCGCAAGCGGATCGCGCGCTTTATCGACGAAATGGTCGAAACGCATAGCATCGATCCACTGCAGGTATATGTTCTGGGCTTCAGTCAGGGGGCGAGCATGGCATTGTCGTTGGCGCTCACCATCCCGGAAAAATTGAGAGGGACGGTGGCCTTGGGCGGTCGCGTGCTGCGCGAAGTGACCGGCACCATGGCGCAGGCGGAAACCATCGTCGGTGCGCCGATATTCATGGCGCACGGGTTGCACGACGACGTCGTGCCGATTGGACGCGCGCGATCAAGCAGAGAATTCTTGGCTGGACTGGAAACGGACCTGACGTATCGAGAATATCCGACTGCGCATCAAATCTCACCCGACATGCTGACGCATGCGAATGAGTGGCTGAGCGAGCGGCTGAATCGAGCGAAGTAAACGCGCGGGCCGGAGCCCGCCGCGCTCATTAAACAGTAGACGCGTTTTGCTCGTTGACGATAGCG
>DATEEW010000134.1:0-5632 GCA_035280965.1 Burkholderiales bacterium | reverse complement strand
GTGCTGTTCATCGCCGACGAAATCCAGACTGGCCTCGGCCGCACGGGAGCGCTCCTCGCTTGCGACCACGAAGGAGTGAAACCAGACGGCTTGATCCTCGGTAAGGCACTAGGTGGAGGTCTGTTACCCGTTTCCGCTTTTCTTGCACGCGAGGACGTGATGAACGTGTTTCGTCCTGGCGATCACGGCAGCACCTTTGGCGGCTATCCGCTTGCATGCGCCGTGGCCCTGGAAGCATTGGATGTGTTGATCGAAGAAAATCTTATTCAACGCGCAGCCGAATTGGGCGCGCATTTTTATGCTGCGCTGTCAGCCATCCGTAGTCCGCTAGTGAAGGAAGTACGCGGACGCGGTTTGATGATCGGCATGGAATTGGACGAGAAGCGGGTGGACCCTCACGCCGTAGTCCTGCGTCTGATGGAGCGCGGCATTTTGAGCAAGGATACACACGACACGGTGCTACGATTTACGCCCCCGCTAGTCGTCGAAAAAGCACAGCTCGACTGGGCAGTGGAACAGGTGCGGGAAACGCTGAAAGAATTCTAGTTAAGCACGCGGGCGCGCAAGCGTAGATCGCCCCCCACCCTCGCCATATCGAAAATATCGAGCTGCGCCATGTCTTTCAGATCCTGAAGCGCAGGGAGATTAAACATCCCCTGCCCTGCATGCCCCATCAATCGGGGGGCGAGATAAAGCAGGAGCTCGTCCACAAGGCCTTCACGCAACAAGGAGCCGTTCAACTTGAAACCGGCTTCCACATGCACTTCGTTGAGTTGACGGCGGCCGAGTTCGCGGAACAAAGTTTCCAGTTCAACCTTGCCCGCATCATTGGGGAAAACGACCACTTCAATACCGCGATCGCGCAGCGCTCGGGTTTTTTCCGGAATCTCCAGCGCGCATGCAATCAACACCGGTCCGTTTTGCAGCAGCTTCGCATCCAGCGGCACTTCGAGGCGACTGTCTATCAATACTTTGAGCGGCTGCCGCGGTGTTTCGATTTCGCGTACATTCAACTGGGGATCGTCTTCTTTCACGGTGCCGATGCCTGTGAGCACCGCGCAAGCACGTGCGCGAAAGCCATGACCGTCGCGTCGCGCTTCCGGGCTGGTGATCCACTGGCTTTGCCCGTTTTCCAAAGCCGTCTTGCCATCCAAGGTGGCCGCGACCTTGAGCCGCAACCACGGCCGCCCGCGCGTCATGCGGGACAGAAAACCGATATTGAGTTCGCGCGCTTCAGCTTCAAGTAACCCACTTTCCACCTGTATGCCCGCCGCGCGCAATTGCGCCTGCCCCTGTCCGGCGACCAATGGATTGGGATCCTGGATGGCACTCACCACGCGAGTGATGCCTGCGGCGACAATCGCCTCGGTGCAGGGCGGCGTGCGGCCATGGTGCGCGCAAGGTTCGAGCGTGACGTATAGCGTCGCACCGCGCGCGCGTTCGCCCGCAGCGCGCAAGGCGTGGACTTCGGCATGCGGCTCGCCCGCGCGTTCATGAAAGCCCTCGCCCACAATCTCGCCTTCGCGCACGACTACACAGCCGACGCGCGGGTTCGGCGTGGTCGTATACAGTCCGCGCGCCGCCAAGGCCAGCGCGCGCTGCATCATCGATTCATCGAAGGGCGAGAACATATCTTAAAAAGATCGAACCACGGAGCACACGGAAAGCACGGAGAAAAACGAAGAAACGTCATGCCCGTAAAAACGGGCATCCGGTTTTAAGAAAGGCGCTGGATTCCCGCGCAAGTGGGAATGACTTTGATTAGAACGCAACCAAAAATCTCCGTGCTCTCTGTGATCTCCGTGTTTCAGGTTTTTAGGATTTTCTGCCGCCGCTGGCCCGCTTCGTAGGCTTGCGGGTGGGCCGTTTCAATTCCAGAATTTTTTCGCGGAACTCGTCGACCCGCTGAAAATCCTCGTACACCGAGGCGAAACGGATATAAGCGACATCATCCATTTTTTTCAGTTCGCGCATCACCATTTCACCGATGGTGCGCGAAGGAATTTCGCGTTCGCCCAGGGACATGACACGTTGCTCGATACGCTCGATCGCCGCGTCGACGTACTGGGTCGGCACCGGACGTTTATGCAAAGCGCGCATAAAGCCGACACGAATTTTTTCGCTGTCCCAGGCGGTGCGATAGCCGCTTGATTTCACCACCACCGGCATTTGCAGTTCCACGCGCTCGTAAGTGGTGAAACGCTTTTCGCACTCTTCGCAGACGCGCCGACGGCGGACGGTGTCTCCGTCTTCGGAGATGCGTGTGTCGATTACGGCCGTGCTATCGGATTTGCAGAACGGGCACTTCATACGGCGCTCGTTCCTTTCTGAGGAGGATAGGTTCTAAGCTTGGGCGTAAACCGGGAATTTGCGACACAAGGCTTTGACTTGTTCAGCCACGCGCGCGACGTTCGTTTCGTCATTCGGTTTTTCTAGCACGTCGGCGATCAGATTCGCCACGGTTTCGGCTTCGAATTCTTCAAAACCGCGCGTGGTCATCGCGGGGGTCCCCAGGCGGATGCCGCTGGTCACCATCGGCTTTTCCGGATCATCGGGAATCGCATTCTTGTTCACCGTCATATGCGCGCGCCCAAGAATGGCTTCCGCATCTTTGCCGGTGATGTTTTTGGGACGCAGATCGACCAGGAACATATGGCAATCGGTGCGGCCGGAGACGATGCGCAGACCGCGTTCCGTCAGCACCTTGGCCATCACGCGCGCGTTGTTCAGCACGTCTTCCTGGTAGGTTTTGAATTCACGCGACATTGCTTCTTTGAACGCCACCGCTTTGGCGGCGATCACGTGCTCCAGTGGGCCGCCTTGCAAATAAGGAAAGACCATGGAGTTGAGGATTTTCTCGTGCTCTTTGGACGAGAGAATCAAGCCGCCACGCGGACCGCGTAGCGTTTTATGCGTCGTGCTGGTCACGAAATCGGCAATGCCGATGGGACTCGGATAGAGCCCGGCCGCGATCAGACCGGCGTAATGCGCAATATCGGTCATCAAATATGCGCCGACGCTATCCGCGATTTTGCGGAATCGCTTCCAGTCGAAAGTCAGCGCGTAGGCCGAAGCACCCGCGACAATCATTTTTGGCTTGTGGCCCTTGGCCAGATGCTCGAGCTGGTCGTAATCGATTTCCTCGTCGGCATTCAATCCGTATTCGAAAGACTGATAAATCTTGCCCGAGGAACTCACTTTGGCGCCATGCGTAAGGTGCCCGCCATGAGCGAGCGACAGACCTAGAATCTTGTCGCCCGGGTGCAGGACGGCCGCATAGACCGCCTGATTCGCCTGCGAACCGGAGTGCGGCTGCACATTGGCATATTCGGCGCCAAACAGCTTTTTAGCGCGGTCGATAGCCAGTTGTTCCACCACATCCACATGCTCGCAGCCGCCGTAATACCGTTTGCCGGGATAGCCTTCAGCGTATTTATTCGTCAGTACCGAGCCTTGCGCCTGTAATACCGCCGGACTGGCATAGTTTTCCGAGGCAATCAGTTCGATATGGTCTTCTTGGCGGCGCGTTTCAGCGGCAATGGCTTTCCATAATTCAGCGTCGGCCTGGGCAAGCGGGATGTTATTGAACATGATGGGCAGAAGGAAAAATTCGGCCGCAAGTTTAACATGCGCCCTTCCCTAAACCTCGCTTCCGGCAGGCTTTTTCTTCAATCCCAGAGCCAGGCCGCACCGCGCACGCCGCTGGAATCCCCGTGGCGATTGCGCGCCAGGCGGGTGCGCACCGTATCCGAAAAAATATGCGCCCCCCACCATTTGGGCACATTGCGATACAGCCGCTCGATATTCGATAGTCCGCCACCGAGCACGATCACATCTGGATCGACGATGTTAATGACGGTAGCCAAGGCGCACGCCAGACGCTTCTCATAGCGCACCAGCGTGGCATCGCTGTCGGCATCGCCTTCGGCGGCACGCTCCACCAGTTCGGGCGCATCCGCTACAACGCCCGTGGTGCGCGCATGATCCGCAGCCAGCCCAGGCCCACTCAACCAGGTTTCGACGCAGCCATGACGTCCGCAGTAGCAAAGCGGAGGTTCTTGCGCAGCGTCCACCTGCAAGGGGTTATGACCCCATTCCCCCGAAATCGCATTCGCCCCCAACAAAACGTGCCTGTCGATCACGACGCCGCCCCCGACGCCGGTGCCCAGGATCACCCCGAACACCACTTTGGCGCCCGCCCCGCCGCCGTCTACCGCCTCGGAAAGGGCAAAGCAATTGGCGTCATTGGCAATGCGCAGCGGACGCTCCATCATCGCCTCCAGATCCTTTTGCAGCGCTTTCCCGTTCAAGCATTGGGTATTCGAATTTCGCATCAACCCCGTAGCCGGCGACACGGAACCTGGTGTTCCCAGGCCCACACTGCAGGAGGCGTTGGCGAAATCTTCGGCTGCATGCACCAAAGCCACAGTCGCTTGCAAAATGGCCGCGTAGTCATTCTGAGGGGTAGGCACGCGTTCCCGCCATACTTGTACGCCGGCTGCGTCCAGCAAAATCGCCTCGATTTTGCTGCCGCCCAAATCCACCCCGATTTTCATTTTCTGTCGACTCAACTGTGGCATTTCGCCCTTCCTCCATCACGACAGTGAAATTTATCTCGCTCGATATGCCCGCTATCGTTTAGTTTAGCGGGCTTATGTCTACGCCTATTACAACCGAAACAACCGCTCCACTGCGTCTTTCCGTCGACGCCATCACGGCCCAGCATATCGGAGACCGTCAAGAACAACAGGATCGCGTCGCCATCGTGCCTAGCCAGCGCAGCAAAGGCAGTGCATTGGTGGTGCTGGCAGACGGGGCAGGGGGACATAAAGGTGGTGCCGCAGCTGCTGAACAAGTGTTGAGGACATGCGTCAACCTGTTCGAAAACTTTTCGCCGAAGACTGAAAACGCCCGCAATCTGCTGAAGGAAATGGTGAGCGAGGTGCATACGGTCATCCGCCTCAACCGCACCTTGACCGAGGAAGAACCGCATAGCACCGCGGTGCTAATGATTTTGCAGCCCGACCGCGCAGATTGGGCCTATGTGGGGGATAGCCGCCTCTATCACTTCAAAGGCCAGGCGTTGCACCAACGGACGCGCGATCATTCTTTCGTGGAAGCCGAAATACAGGGCGGTCGCTGGCGCGAAGAGGATCGGCACACGCATCCGCACCGCAGCCTGTTGCTGCAAGCGCTGGGCCATTCCGAAATTCCTAGGCCCGATTTCGGGGGTTCCGCTCCGCTCACAGTCGGCGACGCGTTTTTGCTGTGTTCCGACGGTTTATGGGATTACTTCACCGATCAGGAGCTCGGCAAGGTACTCGCGACCATGCCGCCGCGCAAAGCGGCGGAAATCCTGATCGCTTCCGCGCGCGCCCGAGCTCGCGGGCGTGGCGATAACGTGTCGCTGGCGATTATCAAACTCGATAAAGCGTAGAGAACTTCAAAAACCAAGTTCCTGAACCACAGAGGGCACAGAGCACACAGAGAAAACTTAAAATAAAGAGGCGGTGGCGCCCTAGTGCAGATTTGTAATTTAAATGTACGAGCTTTCGGACTTTCGTTTGTACTACTTTTCTCCGTGCTCTCTGTGTTCTCTGTGGTTCAGGAACTTGGTTTTTGAAGTTCTCTA
>DATEEW010000133.1:0-4990 GCA_035280965.1 Burkholderiales bacterium | reverse complement strand
TCCGCATGTGAGAGCGCATTCGCCATGACGGTGCACAAGGCGCAGGGTTCGGAGTTTGAGGAAGTCGCTTTGGTATTGCCGCGCACGATTTCACCCGTCTTGAGCCGGGAGCTGTTTTACACCGCGATTACCCGCGCCAGTCGCAAAGTCCATGTTTATGGCGGCGAGGAAATTGCGCGCGCCGCGCTGGCGCGCCAGACGGAGCGCGATTCCGCGCTGGCGGAACGTCTGCGCTGAAACGCGCTTGCGCGATGTGCAACGCAATGCGAACCTCGCTTGCGCGCAAGACCGGTGCGGATCACAATGTTCCTGCGTTCCCCTAGAACGCATCGTTCGCATGGTTCGAATCGCGCGTGGGCTCATGCCCATGCATTGTGAGGAGGTAGCATGGCTCGCATCGCCGATCAGTCCGTAACGCAGGACGCCGATCAGCCCGCAACGCAGGACGAGACGCATATCGTCGAGCGCCCCGATGGCTTTTATTGGCAATCGGACGTCACAGGGGAAGAATACGGGCCCTTTAAGACGTTGGAAGAAGCGGCTGCCGATATGGAGTTCGCCGCGCCGGAAGACGACTACGAAGAGCCGCTCGCGGATTCTCTGGAAGAGGCCGAAGCCGAATTGGGAGTTGGGTATATCGATCCGACTACCGGCGAAACCAACGAAACCGGCGCACCGCGTCTCGACGAAGATCACTAGCCGCCACTGTCGAAAGCACGGCGGGTTTTGTTCGAAGGCCGACGTATTGCCGGCCGTCTACGGCGTTTTTGCCGCCGCGATAACACCTAAATGCCTGCCTCCCGCCTTTGAGCGGGTCATTCTTGGTATTACACGACCCACTCTGAGGCATTTCGTGACGAAAGTCTCGACGTCCGAGGCCGCGAGGCCGCTCTGGCATGAGCGCTGCTCATATCCAAGTACCTTTCGCCTTTTTTTTCCTCCTTTAGGGTGAAAGCATTTAAAAGGGTCGGCTCAGCCGGCCCTTTCTTTTTCCGGGCGCGTATTCGAAGGCTTCAGATGCTGGGTGTCGGTTGGGTGGCGTGCTGTTTTTCGTAAGCTTCCTGACAACGGATGCAGCGCTTCGCGGTGGGAATTGCTTGCAGACGCGCGCGATCGATACTCGCGCCGCAATTGATGCAGTCGCCGTAATCGCCATCCTCGATGCGTAGGAGCGCTTCTTCGATTTCGTGCAATTCGCTCAGATCGCGTTGACCTTCCGCGATGCTCGTATGGGAAAGCAGATCCGCCGTCGCCATATCGCCTTCTTCGATCAGAATGTCGGCCTGATCGCTATTCGTCGGCGTGCGCGCGTCGGCCAATTTTGAGGTGACTTCGTCGAGCAAGGTCTGTCTGCGCGTACGCAAACGCTCTTGAATCGTCGCAAATTCCGCTCCTGCGGGCATTGTTTTCTCCTAAAAACGGTTCAGGCTGGAGTTGCAAAGTGCGCGCCTGTCCCCATATTTCTAGCAGCCCTTAGCGGCTTTTGCCGACAAGTGTCGGGAGAAACGATGAACGAATATTCCTTTGAAACCGATGGCACGCGCTTTGAAACGGATGTATTGAACGCCTCCCATGTAGTGCCCGTGGTGGTGGATTTCTGGGCGCCCTGGTGCGTGCCGTGCCGTGCGCTCAAGCCGACACTGGAAAAGCTGGTGCAATCCTACGGCGGCCGTTTTCTGCTCGCCAAAGTGAATACGGACGAGCAACCCGAAATTGCGATCCGTTATGGCGTGCGTGGGATTCCCAACGTCAAAGCCTTTGTCGACGGGAAATTGGCCGGAGAATTCACCGGCGCCTTATCTGAAGGGCAGGTGCGTGAATTCATCGAAGCGTTGTTACCCAGCGTGAGCGAAAAGGCGCGACGTGTCGCGCGTGTCGCGTTGGCGGAGGGCGATTTTGAAGCAGCCGAATCGAAGCTGAGCGAAGCCCTGCAATTGGACGCGACGAACGATGCGGCGCGCGTCGATCTAGCCGAATTGTTGGTTGCGCGTCAGTCTTATGAAGACGCCGATCGCCTGCTGCACGCGCTATCGCCGCGGTACGAAGACGAGCGCATCACTACCATCGCTGCGCGCATCGCGGTGTGGAAGCGGGGCAGTGTATTGCCCGATTTGAAAGCGCTACGCGCACGAATCGATGCCGCGCCGGACGATCTCGACGCGCGACAGGCCTATGCCGAGCGTTTGATCGTCGAACGAGACTACGCGCAAGCGCTGGAAATGTTGCTTGGGGTGGTGGCCCGTGCGCGCGACGAGCGTCGCGAACCGGCGCGCAAGGCCATGCTCGATATTTTCAACCTGGCAAGCGAAGATCGGGAATTGGTGAGCGAATATCGCCGCCGTCTGGCCGGCCTATTGCACTAGCAGGGCGTGACTTCCGTCCTGCGCGCCCTGTGGCGGCAGCGGCTGAATTGCGGCACAATCTTCCACATTCCGGGCTAGGCGCTCCGAATTGCGCCTGAACGCCCCGGTCGATGAGGAGCGCTGCAAGGATGGTCGGCGATATTCCGTTGATCCTGACGCTGGATTATCACGGCGTGCCGCATCGCTGGGTGACTTGGCAACAAGCATGTTTTTACTATGCCAAGAATCTGGTCGCGTGGACGCTGGGCGATGTCGCGTTCACCGTTTACGGCGGAACTTCGCGGCTTACCGGCGAGCGCTCGAGCATCAGCGGCCATTCCATTATCGCCATTAAAGGCAAGGCGATGGCAATGAAGGCCTTCGCACAAGTCCCCCCGCTCAATAATCGAGAACTCTTTCGGCGCGATCGCCATATTTGCGCTTATTGTGGCGGCGATTTCAGTTTTATTCGCCTGACCCGCGATCACATCAAACCCGTTTCGCGCGGCGGGGTCGATACCTGGATGAACGTCGTAACGGCGTGCCGTCATTGCAACGGTGTGAAACGCAATCGCACGCCGGAAGAGGCGGGGATTCAACTCGTGTACGCGCCTTATGTGCCGAACAAGGCCGAATATTTGATTTTGACCAATCGTAAGATACTTACCGACCAGATGGGCTTCCTGGTGCAGCATGTTTCTTCCAATAGCCGCGTCTTCGATGTAGCCGTCGGCCGCGAGGATTCCGCGATTCTGTCTGCCGCGGCTTAGAGCGTAATTTAGCTTTCCATGGCGAGTGAAATCGCAGTGCTGCGTATGCCGGACTATTGGATGCGCGCCGCGCGTGACTTGGCCGAGCGCGATCCCATACTGGATTGCGTCATTCATGCACATCCCGACGTAATGCTCCGCAGTCGCGGCGATCCCTTTCAGACCTTGGCGCGTTCGATCGTTGGCCAACAAATCTCGCTGAAGGCCGCCGATAGCGTGTGGGCGCGGGTATGCGCGCTCAGCGCCATCGAGCCGCGCGCATTGTTGAAACAAGGTGTAGTGGCTTTGGCGGGTTGTGGTTTGTCGCAGCGCAAGGCCGAATATATTCACGACCTCGCGAGACACTTCGATACCGGTGCGATCAAGTCGCAGCGCTGGGACGCCATGGACGACGAAGCGATCATCGCCGAATTGGTGGAAGTACGCGGTATCGGAAGATGGACCGCGGAAATGTTTCTGATCTTCAATTTATTGCGCCCCGATGTCCTGCCGGTCGATGATCTCGGATTGCAACGAGCCGTAAGCGAACTGTATTTTTGCGGTGAAGCGGTGGGTGCTGCGGGGGTGCGTCATGTTGCGTCAATCTGGTCGCCTTGGCGTTCGGTGGCGACTTGGTATCTATGGCGCAGTCTGGACCCGGTGCCCGTGGAATATTGAGAGGATAGACACAGGCTGCACAAATATAGGGGAGGGCGAGGGGATGTATCCCCTCGCGTGGTGACCAATCTGCGTAGTCTGGACCCCGTGCCCGGGAATATTAAGAGGAACAAACACGCTCCGCGCAGTCTGAACCTTTCGGTGGAATACTAACGCCTGGTTTCGGCCGTCACATCGCTCCGGGTGGTCGACTTCGGATAGAATCCGCCTCCATTCTCGAGCAAGCCGTCTTCGGGTCGGCGCAGCCTAGTGAAAAGCATTTTTTTGGATTTCGAGCAGCCCATCGCCGATCTTGAAGCGAAGATCGAGGAACTGCGCTTTGTGCAGGACGACTCCGCCGTCGATATTTCGGAGGAGATCGGTCGGCTGCAAAAAAAGAGTCAGGCCCTTACTAGAGATGTTTACGCCAAGCTGACGCCTTGGCAGGTTGCGCAAGTTGCGCGGCATCCGCAACGGCCTTACACCCTCGACTACATTCGTTTGCTCTGCACGGACTTTGAAGAACTGCGCGGCGATCGTCATTACGCCGACGATCCTTCCATTGTGGGTGGCTTGGCGCGCTTCAACGGTCAATCGGTAGTGGTGCTTGGCCATCAAAAAGGCCGCGACACGAAGGATAAGATCTACCGCAATTTCGGCATGCCTCGTCCAGAGGGTTATCGCAAAGCCTTGCGGATGATGCGTCTGGCGGAAAAATTCGGCATACCGGTGTTGACCTTTGTCGACACACCTGGCGCCTACCCGGGGATCGGCGCCGAAGAGCGCGGCCAATCCGAAGCCATCGGCCACAATCTGTATGTGATGGCAGAACTCAAAGTGCCGATCGTTTCAACCATTATCGGCGAAGGCGGGTCCGGTGGCGCGCTTGCCATTGCGGTGGGCGACATCGTTCAAATGATGCAGTACTCGACCTATTCCGTGATTTCCCCGGAAGGATGCGCTTCCATCCTCTGGAAGAGCGCGGACATGGCGCCGGAAGCAGCCGAAACACTGGGTATTACCGCCACCCGTTTAAAAACGCTGGGCTTGGTAGACCGTATCGTGAACGAACCGCTGGGTGGCGCACAGCGCGACCACACTATGGCCGCCCAGAATTTGAAAAAGGCCTTGCAGGATGCACTGCGCCAGTTAAGCGATAAAAGTCCGACCGAGCTGGTGGCGGAGCGCTTCGAGCGTTTGATGGCCTATGGCAAATTCAAGGAAACCGAAACGCGCTGAAGT
>DATEEW010000132.1:0-4985 GCA_035280965.1 Burkholderiales bacterium | reverse complement strand
GTTTGAATCGAAGGGCGGAACCTGGTCTTGCAACTTCGCCAGTTCGTCGGCGATGTCCTGCGGCAGTAGATCGCGGCGCGTGGACAATACCTGCCCGAACTTGACGAATATGGGGCCCAGCGTTTCCAGCGCCAAGCGCAGGCGAATGCCGCGCGATTGATCAAGTCGGCGGAAAAACAGCAGACGCTTTACCAATCCGCGCAGTCGACGGCTAGGCGTTACCGCAAGCGGAAACTCCTCAAGGCCGTAGCGGAAGGCGACCGCAAAAATGGTGACCAGACGGAAAAAACGAAACACGCGCGGCTTGTAGGGAAAGCAAAGGGGGGAATCTACCCCAAAACGGGCATTACGGATCAGGTGCAGGGTATGGAGGAAGGCTTTCTCTGTACGCCTTGCATTTGAGAACAGTCGTTAACGCTCGACCAGCCGCCGCAAATGTTGGTTGTGATGCTTGCCGAGCAAGGCTTGTGCTCCCATCGCGCCACATAGCGCGAGGAACATGTCCCATTGGGTATCCCAGGGATCGCCTTGTGTTCCGAGAAACTCATGGGCGCCCTGACCCAGAATCAGCGCGGACCACCATTCGATCATTTCATACAAGGCACTGATTGCCAGACAGATCGAAGTGACGATAAAGAAGAGCATGCGTCCGGGTCGAAGATCGGTAACGCGCAGCAGAATTTCGCGCGCAATGATCGCGGGGACGAAACCCTGCGCGAGATGACCGAGGCGGTCGTAGGGATTGCGCGTCAGTCCGAAGACTTCGCGCGCCCAATCGCCCAGAGGTACGTGCGCATAGGTGTAATGCGCGCCCAAAAGAAGAATCAGGGCGTGAATCGTGATCAACGCATAAGCCAGATTAGTCAGGCGATGTTGCGGCCAAGTAAGCAGGAGAATGGGGCCGGCGATGAATACCGGCAGCGCCTCCATGATCCAGGTGAGCCGATCGTGGGGCACGATACTGGATAGGGAAAGCGCGGCGAAAACGACTACCAGCAAAATCACCGCTTCGCGCGCTTCAGCACGCGTGGGCGGAAGCGGTGGCGGCAGGCTCATTGGTTGGGAGGTAAGCCCGATTCAAATTTTTCGATTCGTTTTTCCAGCCGCGCCAACGCGTCGCGCAAGTCCGCGGTCGCTGCAATGAAGGACTCGACCTCGGCTCGCGGCGTCAATAGATGCGCTTCCTCGCGCCAATATTCCGCAAGGTTGTCGCCCAAGCGTTGTGCGCTGTCCCGCTGCCATTGCATGAACGCGCGTCCTCCCTCCATCACGCGATGTGCGGCCACATCACCAACTACGCGCGATAGATCTTCTTCCATGTCCCAGCGCACATTCAAAAACAGAAACTGCAGAGCGGCTGCCATTTCCGTGTCGCCACGGATACGAATAGCGCGCATCGCCGCTTCGTCCTTACGCAGCAACGCAAACCAAGCGTCAAGCGGCAGGTCCAATTCGAGATCTACAGCGCCGGCATCTGCTTGTCCCGCTCGGACGTAGCCTTCGGCATCGATTTGCAACAACAGATCCGCCAAAGCGGTATGTACCCGAAGGCGCTTGCCCGCGAACGGCAATAAACGCTCGCGAGCCCAGCTTTCGCGGCTCAACACATGATTGACGAAGGTGGTGATGGGTAGGGCCAGCATGTCTTTAAAATAAAAAAGGGGCCGCAGCCCCCTGGAATCCTACAGTACTTGTTACTTGTTAAGCGACTTGTTGAATGCCGGCCAACATCCACCCGGTACGCCCACTCTCGGGTTTTTGCAGATTCCAGATCTCTTCAAATCGCGTCGCCACACCGCTGGTCTCTTCGCGCAACATTCCTGAGAAGCGGATGCTGGCCCAATGCACGCCGCTTTCGGTTACGACTTCCAGTAACTGTGCGTCCAGCGTGACCACATCCGTTTGTTGCGGAGCGCCTTTGCGGGCTTCGATATCCTGCTTCAGGTTTACGTACAACTCGTCGCTCATCATTTCACGTAAAGCTTCCGTATCGCCGTGATCGTTGGCTGCTTGTAGCGCGAGGAAGTTACGTTTGGCTTGCGCCAGAAAACTGTCGACGTCGAAACCCTCCGGAATGCTCGGAGAGAACTGCGCGCTCAAATCGGGCCGTCCGATACCGCTGACGTTCTGCGAAGGAGGGGGCGCAGCATCGGTTTCGTGGCCGAGGCCGCTATATTGAATGCCTTGCGGGGTCTGCAAAGGTCGCTGTGGCGCCTTGCTCCGAAACAGCATTCGCAACACCACGATGACTGCCAGGACAATCAGCGCCAAAACGATCAACGAACCCATTTCCTCACCAAAAAGCGAAGCCAGACCGAGGCCGATGGCCAAGCCGGCCAGCGGCGCGAGCCAACGGCCCATGCCACTACGCGCGGCGGCCGGAGCAGCGCCGGGAGTCCGTGCAGCGGCCGCATCACTTTGCTGCGCGGGCTTGGCCGGCGTTGCGGCGGGTTGCTGCGGTGCTATTTGCCGCTGCGAACCCAAATTGCGCGCGCCGCCCAGGCGTTTGGCTTCGGCGCTTTCAACCACCATGCCAAACCCCAAGACCGCACCAATCAGAACAATGAGCCACTGTTTCATATGAAAAGGTCTCCGTAATCGCTTTTTCGTTAGAGTTTAAGGCCTCGATGCAAGGCGACGACGCCGGCGCTGAGGTTGAAGTATTCGACGTTCGCCAAGCCGGCTTGTTCCATCATGCCGCGCAAAGTTTCCTGGTCCGGATGCATGCGGATCGATTCGGCCAAATAGCGGTAACTCGCTTCATCCTTGGCAATGCGCTTGCCCAGCCAGGGCAGGACCTTGAAGGAATACCAGTCATAAGCTTTTTCCAAGGGTTTCCAGACCTTGGAAAACTCAAGCACCAGTAGCCGCCCGCCCGGGCGCAATACGCGCCGCATCTCGGCGAGCGCATATTCCTTATGCGTCATGTTGCGCAAGCCGAAGGCGACGCTTACACAGTCGAAATAATTGTCGGGGAAAGGTAGTTTTTCCGCGTCGCATTGAGCCACGGGAATGACCGCTCCACTGTCCAGAAGACGGTCACGGCCCACGGCGAGCATGGACGCGTTGATATCGGTCAGCCAGACTTGTCCCGTTCGACCGGCGCGCTTGAGAAAAGCTCGCGTTAAATCGCCCGAACCACCCGCGACATCCAAGACCCGGCTGCCTTCGCGCACACCGCTTTGAGCGATCGTGAACATCTTCCACACACGATGCAGGCCGCCCGACATCAAATCATTCATCAGATCGTATTGCGCCGCGACCGAATGGAACACGCCCGCCACTTTGCGGGCCTTCTCTTCATCGCGGACTTTCTCGAAGCCGAAGTGCGTTTCGCTCATATCTGACCTTATTAAGGAGTGTCTAATTAAGGGGCTGCCGCCCCTTAAAAATCCCCGCAAATTCAGGGAAGCTCTGATTTCAAAAACGACTTAATCAGAGCTTCCTTAACCTTAGTGGCAGCCGCAACCGCCCGTACCGCATCCTCCGCCGCCTTGGGGCGATTCGGGCAATTTCGCCACGTTCGCCGCGTCCGCCGTGCCGACCCTCTGCAGATACTGCGCCCACAACTGGGCTTTGTTGCTGCCCAGTTCGTATAAGTACTGCCAGGAATAAAGGCCCGTATCGTGGCCATCGGAAAAGCGTAGTTGCACGGCGTAGGCGCCGACCGGTTCTACCGCGGTGATTTGGACGTCTTGTTTATTCAATTGCAACACTTCCTGCCCGGGCCCGTGGCCGCGCACTTCCGCCGAAGGGCTATACACGCGAAGGAATTCGAACGGCAAATCAAAGTGTTTGCCATCCGAATAGCTGATTTCGAGCATTTTGGAGGCGGTGCGAACTTTGATTTCGGTCGGAGTGGGAGTGTCGTGCAATAGGGCGGACATGGGCGTGATCCTCAATCTGGACCTCAATGATACGGGATTGGCGTGATCGGTTCCGTCGACGCCGCAGCGCTTTTCTGTAACATAACCGTCATCCTGCCGCCATAAAATGCGGTACCTCCTAATCGGACGACCCTAATGGCCGCTAACATCCTCGTGGTGGAAGACGAACCCGCAATACAGGAATTGCTCGCAATGAATCTGGAGCACGCCGGCCACCACGTCCTGCGTGCGAAAGATGCAGAGCAAGCCAGCCAACTGGTTCGACACGCGCTGCCCGATCTGGTGCTCCTTGACTGGATGCTTCCTGGACAATCGGGCGTAAGCTTCGCCCGTGCCTTGCGTCAGGACGAAAGAACCAAGCAAGTACCGATCATCATGCTCACGGCGCGCGGTCAAGAGCAGGATAAGGTCGCCGGCCTGGAATCGGGCGCTGACGATTACGTCACCAAGCCGTTTAGCCCTCGTGAACTGCTGGCGCGCATCAAGGCCGTCCTGCGGCGCCGCGCGCCGCAACTGACCGACGAGCCGGTCGAAATCGACGGGCTGCGGCTGGATCCGGCAACGCATCGCGTTTCGGGCCGGGGAGCGCAGATCGAACTCGGCCCCACCGAATTTCGCTTATTGCATTTTCTGATGACGCACCCGGAACGGGTGCATAGCCGCGCACAGTTGTTGGATCAAGTGTGGGGCGATCATGTATTTGTTGAAGAACGAACCGTCGACGTCCATATCCGTCGCCTGCGTAAAGCGCTGGAGCCGACGACACACGACAATCTGATCGAGACCGTGCGCGGGAGTGGCTATCGCCTAGCGGGTGTATAAGGTTATGAGGCATTTGGCCGACGGTTGATACGGCCCATTTTCGCCAACCGGAATGACCGGTAAGATCACCCTCGCCCTTTTCGACCGGTTCAACGTTTGAAATTCGCCTGGATCAATTCGCTCGCACTTCCAATGGCTGCTGCTGCGTTGGGGCTGCTGCTGTGGCCGATCGCAGGCCTGGAGTGGGGACTCCTCGCGCTGGTTCTGGGCTTGTCGTGGTCGTTGGTCCTGCAATTGCGCAATTTGCAGGCATTGTCACATTGGCTACGCGATCCG
>DATEEW010000131.1:0-2084 GCA_035280965.1 Burkholderiales bacterium | reverse complement strand
GAGCCCCAAGGGCTCGCACCTGGGCATCCATATGGAATTACTCTACGAAGCCTGGTTTTTCACCGGGCTTTCTTTTTTTGTGGGCTTGGCTGTCGGCAGCTTTCTCAATGTGGTGATTTATCGCCTGCCGAAAATGATGGAGCGCGATTGGCAAGCGCAAGCCGCCGAACTGCGTGGAGAAACGCCGCCTGAAAAAGAGCGTTTCAATCTCTGCGTCCCTCCCTCCGCTTGCCCGCATTGCGAAAGACCGATCCGGATGTGGGAAAACATTCCGGTCCTTTCCTATCTGCTGCTCAAAGGTCGCTGCGCGGGTTGCAAAGCCACGATCAGCATTCGCTACCCGATCGTGGAACTGCTCACCGGCCTTCTGAGCGGATTTGCCGCCTGGCACTTCGGCTGGGGCTGGGCAGGCGTCGGCGCCATTCTGTTCATGTGGGCGATGGTTGCCTTGACCTTTATCGACGCCGATACGCAACTGCTGCCCGACTCCATCACCCTCCCTTTGTTGTGGCTAGGGCTGCTTTTGAATCTCGAAGCCGTGTACGTCGATGTGCCCACGGCGGTGATTGGAGCTGTCGCGGGCTATCTCGTGCTTTGGTCCGTGTATTGGCTATTCAAGCTGACGACCGGCAAGGAAGGTATGGGCTATGGCGATTTCAAATTGCTTGCAGCCATCGGCGCGTGGCTAGGTTGGACCATTCTTCCCTTGGTCATACTCATTTCGTCAATCGTCGGAGCCGTCGTCGGTGTTACCTTGATCGTACTTGCCAAGCGCGGTCGCGAAGTGCCCATTCCCTTCGGCCCCTATCTTGCGACTGCGGGAGTCATCGCCTTCTTGTGGGGGCGACAAATCACGGATGCCTATCTCGGGCCACTATTGTGAGCAGCTTCGTCATCGCGTTGACCGGGGGAATCGGTAGCGGCAAATCAAGCGTCGCCGATTTGTTTGCCGCGCTCGGCATCAACGTCATTGACAGTGACACCATTTCTCACCAATTGACAGCGAAGGGCGGAGGGGCCATCCAAGCGTTGCAAGACGCCTTCGGACCGGGAATCCTGACGCCGGATGGCGCGCTCGATCGCGCCCAAATGCGCCGTCTCGTTTTCGAAGATGCAGCGGTTCGGCGTAAGCTGGAATCCATACTGCATCCGCTCATCGCCACAGAAGCTGCCCGTCTATTGGCCATCGCGAATAGCGCCTACGCGATTCGCATGATTCCGCTACTAGTGGAAGGCGGAGACCCTCATAGGCGTTTTCCGCGCGTGCTCGTAGTGGACTGCCGTGAGGAAACCCAAATTAATCGGGTAATGAAGCGCAGCGGCTTTAGTCGAGCCGAAGTGGAAAACATCATGTCCACGCAAGCGACCCGAGCGGAACGCCTTGCGTATGCGGACGATGTAATCGACAACGACGGGCCTCAGGAGACATTGCCGCCGCAGGTTGAACGACTGCATCGAAAATATCTCGAACTCGCGAGCGGAACATAGAACCTAGGTTGTCAGTCCTGTGCGATTCGTTCAGAATCGCCTGACTTTTCAAGAGGAGCGTGCGTTAGCGTGATCGTTTACGAATATCCGCTGATAGAACGGATCCGGACCCTTTTGCGGTTGGATGATCTGTTCGAGCGCTCGCGCTATTTTCTCTCCGGCGCGGATGCGCCGGAGCATCACACCGCCCTCCTCATCCTCTTTGAAATCCTGGAAGTCGCCAGCCGCGCCGACCTCAAGTCCGACCTGTTGCAGGAGCTGGAGCGTCAAAAACAAGTCGTGCAGGGTTTTCGCAACAATCCCGATGTGAACCAGGACGTGTTGAGTGAAGTCGTGCAGGAAATCGAGGCGGCTTACGCGGGCCTATACGGCATGGCGGGGAAAATCGGCCAGTATTTGCGCGAGAACGATTGGCTGATGAGCATCCGTCAACGGACCAGCATCCCGGGCGGTGTTTGCGAATTCGATCTGCCCTCCTATCACTATTGGTTGCATCGCCCCGCCGAAGAACGCTTACATGACTTGCACCGCTGGACAGCACCGCTATATCCGGTGCGGGACGCCGCCCAGATCGTGTTGAGGCTCTTGCGCGAAAG
>DATEEW010000130.1:0-5054 GCA_035280965.1 Burkholderiales bacterium | reverse complement strand
CGAGGACGGCATTCTGCGCGGCTATATTCAAGACAGCCTGAACGCGCGTCTGATGAAGCAATCGATAACGGGCAACGGCCGCCGCGAGTCTTATGCGCATAACGTGATGCCGCGGATGACGAACACCATCATGTTGAACGGCGACAAAGATCCCCAGGAAATCATCAAATCGGTCAAGTCCGGTCTGTACGCGGTGAACTTCGCGGGCGGGCAGGTAGATATCACCAGCGGTAAATTCGTTTTCGCGGCCTCGGAGGCTTATATGATCGAAAACGGCAAGCTGGCTTATCCGGTGAAAGGCGCGACATTGATTGGCAACGGCCCCGACGCGCTCACACGCGTCTCCATGATTGGCAATGACATGGCGCTCGATAGCGGTGTCGGCACTTGCGGTAAAGAAGGGCAAAGCGTGCCGGTGGGCGTGGGACAGCCGACGTTGCGTCTAGATGGTTTGACGGTCGGTGGAACGGCTTGAACAATCCTTATCAAGCGCCGCAGGCGCAACTCGCTGATGCGCCGGAACCGACGCGGCCGCGTCAAATCAACTTCGCCCTGGTTTTGATGTGGCTCAGCCTAATCGGTGGCGCCGTCTACGGTGTAGTGGATATGGCCGACGAGCCGGATCAAGCCGCTGCCATCCTGATGATCGCTTTTAGCGGCGTCATAGTGTTGGTATCGGGCGTGCCGTTGATTTTCATTGCCCTCGGGCACAACTGGGCGCGTTGGGCGTGGGCCGCATTGTTGCTGACGGGTTGGGTGCTGACTTTCGTGTATTGGGAAGAAAGTTTTGCCACGGTCGGCGATATCCTGATCCAGGGTTTTCTCGGCGTATTGGATGCGGTGGCGATTTATTTGTTGTTCGCGGCCCCCAGCGCCCAATGGTTCAAGCGCGCGCGTAGCCGATAGGTGGATTTCGACGCGATCGTCATCGGGGCCGGCGCCGCCGGCATGATGTGCGCCGCGACGGCGGGACAGCGCGGCCGCAAGATTTTGATCATCGATCATGCCGCAAAGCTGGGCGAAAAAATCCGCATTTCCGGCGGCGGTCGCTGCAATTTCACAAACGTTCATTGCGCGCCGGAAAATTTCCTCTCGAGAAACCCACATTTCTGTCGTTCGGCGCTTGCACGCTACACGCCGCGCGATTTCATGGGGCTCATACAACGTTATCGAATTTCTTTCCACGAAAAGAAACTGGGTCAGTTGTTTTGCGACGATAGCGCGCAGGACGTTATCAATATGCTGCGCGCCGAATGCGACAAAGGCGATGTGCAATGGCGGATGCCATGCAAAGTGGAGCGCGTCGTTTTCGATGCGGGACAGTACGATATACACACCGATCAAGGGCGTTTTCGCGCTCCCAAACTCGTGGTTGCGACGGGCGGGCTCTCGGTACCTAAAGTCGGCGCTACGCCTTTTGGATACAAGCTCGCCGAACAATTTCATTTGAACATCGTGCCCCCGCGTCCGGCCCTGGTGCCGCTCGCCTTCGATGCGGCCGAACTCGAACGCTATGGCGACCTATCCGGCGTTTCGTTGGATGTAGACATCCATTGCGGAGCAGGGCGATTCCGCGAAAATTTATTGTTCACCCACCGAGGTTTGTCCGGCCCGGCGATATTGCAAATCTCTTCGTATTGGTATGCCGGAGAGATGTTGCATATCGATTTGATGCCTGGCGAATCAGCGCAGACATATCTATCTGAACATCGCCACAGCCGCGCGCTGCCGGCAACGCTAATGGGCAAATATTGGCCGCAACGTTTTGCCAAACAGTGGTGCGAAGCGAAAGGTGCGGTTCAGCCAGTCGATCAGATGAGCGACAAAGCGGTGCATGCTTTGGCCACCGCAATTCATGATTGGCAAGTCCGTCCTAGCGGCACTACCGGTTATGCCAAAGCGGAGGTCACCTTGGGTGGGGTCGACACGAACGAGTTGTCATCCAAAACCATGGAAGCGAAACAGGTCCCGGGGCTATATTTCATCGGCGAAGTTGTCGATGTGACCGGCCACCTGGGCGGCTTCAACTTTCAGTGGGCGTGGGCTTCGGGTCACGCGGCGGGCGAAGCCCTTTGATTGGTTATTGCTTGGCGCTGGCGTTGCGGATGTAGCGCTCGATTTCGCTGGTGTCGTGCCAGGAAATGTCTTTTGGAATTTCCTTATCGATCAAACGTTGCGCATCCTTTGTTAGATGTTGGCGCAGCATGCCCAGGAATTTCGGCGGCGCAATGAGACGGAGATGCTCGTAGCGTTGCTCGTTGCGAGCGCGCTCCAGATAATCGCTGACTTCCTTGCTGAATACGTTGGCCTCGTGCTCCGTTGGGGTCGTGCGTTCCGGCGCGGAATGACCACTGGGATCACCGCCGCCCCGAAAGCGGCCTTGCGGAGCTGTGGTGAGATCGCGATCGCTTTCACGACCTGAAGGGTGAATGAACGTTTCGATTTCGGTGACAGTTT
Source organism: Burkholderiales bacterium (assembly GCA_035280965.1). Lineage (GTDB taxonomy): Bacteria > Pseudomonadota > Gammaproteobacteria > Burkholderiales > SG8-39 > DATEEW01. Next base: position 2,597 of record DATEEW010000130.1, on the reverse strand, counting down.
GGTTGTCGTCCAGCACCTGAAAGATGCGGGCGCGGCTTGCATCCGCGGCAAGAACCCAAGTGATATGCATGCCATTCCTCCTTTACATCAGTACTTCGACTTGCGCGTTTCCTTCGCGTTCCAGCAGGTTGACCGCCACGCTGCTGCCGTGACGGCGCAGCATCAGATCCAAGCGGCTGCCGCCCACTTCCAAGCCGCGGATCGTGATCCATTCGAGGAACTGCGGCAGTTGCGGCCTCCGCAAGCGAACGACTTGTGCGCTCGCGTCGATCTCCAATCCCAGGCACGATTGCAGTAATGCGAAGGGCGCACATGCGGCCCAGGCTTGAGGGCTGCAGGCCACCGGATATAGCGTGGGGGCGTTATGACGTTTGCGCGGGAATCCGCAAAACAGTTCGGGTAGGCGGCGTCTTTCCATTTGGGTTGCGGTATCGAATAGCGACACGCCCAATCGAAGCACGTCGGTCATACGTCCGTAGCGCGACAGCCCCAATGCGATGATGGCGTTGTCGTGCGGCCAAATTGAACCGTTGTGATAAGACGTAGGGTTGTAACGCGCTTCGCGCGTGCTCACGGTGCGTATGCCCCAGCCGCTGAAGAAATCTCGACCAAATAGCGTCTCCGCCACTTTCGCGGCACGCTCCGGCGCGGCGATGCCGCTGAAAAGAACCTGCCCCGCATTGGAAGTGCGGACTCTGCATTGCTCTTTATTGCCGTCCAAAGCGAGCGCATAAAAGCCCATCGATTCCACCCAGAAATGGGTTTCGAAACGCAACCGCAAGGTTTCGGCGCTGGTTTCGAGTTGTGCGGCGAAATTGTTTTCACCCAACGCGCGCGCGGCTTGCGCGGCCAACTTACGCGCGAGATAGACATATCCTTGCACCTCGCATAGCGCAATCGGACCTTGCGCCAAGCGGCCGTCCGCGTGAAATACCGAATCCTCGGCGTCCTTCCAACCCTGGTTGCGCAAGCCGGTTTCGCATTTGCGCCCGTATTCGATAAAACCGTCACCATCCGAGTCACCGTACCGATCGATCCAATGCAGCGCCGCGCAGATGTTCGGCCAGATAGTTTGCAGCGTCGCGAGATCGCCGCTGCGTTGCCAATAAAGACCCGCGAGCACTACGAATAGCGGCGTGGAATCGATGGATCCGTAATAACAACCAAAGGGCACTTCGCCCAGGCGCGCCAATTCGCATTTACGGGTTTCGTGCAGAATTTTCCCCGGCTCGCTATCCGCTTTGGCGTCGATCTCGGTGGCTTGATGTTCTGCCAGAAAATGCAATACGCCGCGCGCCAGTTGCGGGTCTACCCATAACATTTCGATCGCGGTGATTAGGCCATCGCGACCGAAAGGAGTCGAAAACCAGGGGATTCCTGCATAGGGATAGGGACCCTGCGGTGTCTCGGTGCATAGCATTGCCAGATCGGCGGTCGAACGTTGCACGATTTCATTGAAAACATCGTTTGAACTATGAACATGCGCGCCGCGAGCAAGTGTTTGCGTCACCTCGCGTCGTGCCTTGCGGATAGCGCTGAAAAACCGCGCATCGCCGGCGGTGGCGCTTTCGCCTACTTCGCATTGCAAGGTGAGACCGATGGTGCGACGGTCGCGCGGTTCGAAGACCATTTCGAATTCGGCGCGCTGCGGCGAGATATAGGTGGGCAAGGGGTCGAAACAGAGGCGCGAACGACGTGTCAACCCGTCCAGTCCGGTATAGGTGTAAAGCACGACATTGGGCGCCGCCATTTTCGAATGCAGAATGCCGCGTCGCATGCGGGTATGGCCGCGCACTTCGAACAGATCGGCAAAGTCGGTGCCGTAATCCAAAGCGATCCTCAAACGTTCGCTGTAGGACGCGTAGTTACTGATCACGAACAGCTCGTGGCAGGCGGCATTCCACAAAAATTTTGCGCGAGAAACGTGAAAGCTGTCTTTCGCAAGGACAACCTTGCCATTGGCGAGCAAATCCGGATTCGTCAGATCCACGTTCAACATCGCGTTCGTTGTCTGAACGTTCGAGCTCAACATCAGAGGCAGGCGACCGGCCATCGTGAAGCGAAGACGGGAAAGGAAGCGCATGTCTTGATGAAAAACGCCGCCCGGATGGTTCGGTCCTTCGCCGATATCGCCGTGCGCGTCGAACATGGCGAAGGTGTCGCCGTGTTTGAGAGTATGACGCTGCGCCTCGACCAGCGAGACCACCCCTGGAACGAGGACCGGCCCGCCGGCGTCTTCGGGCGACAATTGCGCTGACATCGCTTGCCCTTCGTTCAAGCGACGCGCGAGGTGAGGGCGCGTTCGCGTGCTCGTTCGTCCCGCAGCAACCGCCAATAAACGTCGACGTAGTCGCGAGCCATGCGTTCCACGGTAAAGCGTTGCTCGAATCGGCAACGTACCGCATGGCGATCGAGCCGCAATGCGGCAAGTGCTGCGTTCACCGCTTGATCCATATCGCGAACGATAAAACCGGTCATTCCTTCGTCCACTACCTCGGGTACCGAGCCGCAGTGCCACGCCACCACCGGCGTCCCGCAGGACATCGCTTCGATCATCACCAAGCCGAAAGGTTCGGGCCAATCGATGGGGAATAACA
>DATEEW010000129.1:0-7361 GCA_035280965.1 Burkholderiales bacterium | reverse complement strand
CGGCTTGGTGTTGTACGCGCCTTTCATGCGCAAGGTGGATTTCGGAACAGTGCGACGCGACCGCTCCATACGCATCAAATGGCTCGACTTGCACAATATGCTCGGCATCGTGACGCTCGCATGGTTGTTCGTTGTCGGCCTTACCGGTGTCATCAACACGCTTGCGCAACCGGTCATCGCGCTGTGGAGCAACGGTCAAATGGCCGAAATGGTTGCACAGTACAAAAGCAAGCCACCGCCTGAGGCCTTCGGCTCTCTTGACCAATCCATGAAGGCTGCACAAGCGCGCGAGCCTTCCATGCGTGTGAGTTTTATTGCTTTTCCAGGCACTCAATTCGCCGGGCAGCATCACTACGGCGTGTTCATGCGCGGCACCGAACCGCTAACGGCCCGCCTACTGAAACCGGTGTTGGTCGATGCGCAAACTACCGAAGTTACCGACAGCCGTAATATGCCCTGGTACGTCACCGCACTGCTCGTTTCCCAACCTCTCCACTTTGGCGATTACGGCGGCATGCCTTTGCAAATTCTTTGGGCGCTGCTCGATATCGCAAGCATTGTGATTTTATGGAGTGGGCTCGTGTTGTGGTGGCGACGTCGCAAACAGCCTCTGGAAATCATGGCGCGGGAGGCCGATGCCGAAATGGATGCGCTGGCCGTAGCGCGGGAAACACTATGAGCGCACGTCGTACCTTGGGGCAGGTTTTTCGCTGGCCGATTCTTCTGGCGATTCTCAGCGCGGCCGGCTTGCTGAGCGCATTGATCGGCAACGATTTCTACGACGCGATCTCGTGGGCGCTGCTCGCTGCTCCGGTCTCGGCGGGTATTTACTACTGGTTCGTACGCTAATGCATCTCTCGCACACATCGCTGCTGCACGCCTGTATGTGAGCGGCTTTCGCCGCTCCGTAGTACAGGGAGAACACTATGAAGTACCGCTTCCGGTTTGGTCCGGATGCGCTTGCGGTCGTCGCCTTGGCGCTCGCCGCGAGCAGTGCATACGCGCAAGAAACGCAACTACAAGAAGTTAAGGTTACGGCTACCGCAAGCGAAGAATCCGCAACCGGGCCTGTCGAAGGTTACGTGCCAAAAAAGACGCGCGCGACCAAAACGGAGACACCGCTCGCCGAAACCGCGCAATCGATCAGTGTCATCACTCGCGATCGTATGGAAGCGCAAAATGCGATGAGCATGATTGAGGCCTTGCGCTACACCGCCGGCGTGTACGCCGACGCGTATGGACTCGATAGCCGGGGAGATTGGCCCGTGATCCGAGGCAGCGAGCCGGTCGACTATCTGGACGGCCTGCAACGCTTGTATGGTTTTACCAACAACGTGCGGCTGGACACCTACGCGATGGAACGCATCGAGGTGTTGCGCGGACCTTCGTCAGCGCTATACGGTCAGGCGACCATCGCCGGAATCGTCAATGCGGTTTCCAAGCGTCCGGTGGATTATCCCTTGCGTGAAATCCAGTTCCAATACGGAAGCTTCGATCGCAAACAAGCCGCTGTCGATTTAAGCGGTTCGGCAAATGAACAAGGCACACTGCTTTATCGCTTGGTCGCACTAGGTAAAGACGGTCAGTCGCAAGTCGACTACGTCAACGATACGCGGCACTTACTTGCGCCTTCGCTTACTTTCCGTCCCAGCACGGATACCGAGCTCACCATCCTGGCTAATTTCCAGAAGGACGACACGCTCACCAGCTCTCAATTCTTTCCCCATGCTGTATCGCGATACAGGTTGAACGGCAAACGCGTCGACTTCAATAATTTCGTCGGCGAGCCGGGTTTCGATCGTTACGATTCCGAGCAGAGCGCCATCGGCTATGAGTTTTCGCACCGTTTCAACGACACGTGGCGGATCGTTCAAAACCTGCGCTATAACGACAGCGAAGTGAGCTATAGAAACATTTATCCCACCGGGGTCATTAACGGCGCCGGCGATCTGAGCCGCGTCGCTTGGCTTCAAGACGCCTCCCTGCACTATTGGGTGACTGACACGCGGGCGGAGTCGAACTGGAAAATCGGCGAAACGCAGCATCAGCTTGTGTTCGGCGTGGACTGGCAACGCGCTCGCATGGACAGCGAGAACGGCTTTGCAGGAGCCGATCCGATCAATGCTTTCAACCCCGTCTACACGGGTTTCACACCGCCATCGCTTACGCCTCAACCTGTCAATCATCAGCGCCAGACCGGTCTCTACGTTCAGGATCAGATGAAATACGAACGCTGGACGCTAGGCTTGGGCCTTCGCAGGGATCTGTTGAAAAGCGCAACCGAGGGCGACGATAGCGCCAACTATGAAGAGAACTCCAAGCGCTTCAGTGTGATGTATGGTTTCGCCAACGGAATATCGCCCTATATCAACTATAGCGAGTCCTTTGTAGGCCAAGGATTCAACGACGTCACGGGCTCAGCCTACAAACCTCTACGAGGCAAACAATACGAAGCAGGAGTGAAGTACGAGCCGAAGGGTGTCAATGGGCTCATTACCGCCGCCGTATTCCATATGGTGGAAGAGAACCGCCTGACGCAACGAGTCGGAAGTGTCATCCCCGGCGACCAAGTCGAAATCGGTGAAGCAGAGATGAACGGCCTTGAGGTCGAGGCGATTGCAAGCCTCAATCGCCGCTGGGACGTGATCGCGAACTACACGTACCTCGATACTGAAATCACGGAGAGCAATAACCCGGCTGAAAAAGGTGCGCGTCTAGCAAGCATCCCTGAGCACATGGCCTCTTTGTGGAGCACCTACAAATTCTCCATCGGTGACATGCATGGGTTCAAAGCCGGAGGCGGTGTCCGTTACGTCGGTTCATCCTGGGATGGCAACGACGACGTCAAAACAAACGGCGTCACTTTGTTCGACGCGATGCTGGGCTACGAAAGCGGCCCATGGCACCTCGCTCTCAATGCGACGAACTTGTTCGACAAGTTTTATTTGACGACTTGCCGCGTCTACGGCGATTGCTTCATCGGGCAAAGTCGTACTGTAACGGCGACTGCGACTTATCGCTTTTAGTACCACGGCCCATAGTGCCGATAAGGATACGGCGCCCCATAGGGTCCGTATCCCGGCCAACCGTAGAACATGTAGCGATCGCGCGTATAGAGATATTCGTCATAGCGCTCGGCGGCTATACGCGTTTCCTGCATATAGTCCAGCACCGGATCGGCGATGCCGCGTATTTTAAGATTGCCCAGTTCGCTTCCGGAGAGGCGATACACTGCGTGTGAATCTTTCATGCGCTGAATGATCTGCTCAGGCGCCACCTTGTCCGTAGACATTTGCACGATTTCTTCAATGGTCGGCGCTGGGGGAAGCGGTTTTGACATAGACGCGCAACCAGCCAGTATTACGATACACAACACGGCGATGAGCGTTCGCATGAAAAAATCCCTCCTTCTAAGTGCATATTAGTAATTAGATCGCGGAAAAATTGGCGGGTTCGCAGGCTGTCGTCACCTCGACACAATCGATGTTCGAATTCCGCACACTCGAGGGATGAACCACAGCCAGCATGCCAAATGAGCAACCTATAATTATCGGCGTTCGGAGTCTTAAGGACTCCGGTTCCTGCCTCTACAAGGATTATTCCATGCGCTTGCTAAGCTACATTTCCGCCATGCTGATCAGCGGCCTCGCAATAAGTTCGGCCCATGCCGCCACAGAATTGGAATTCTGGCATTCAATGGATGGCGCGCGCGGAGAAGCGCTGGTCGAGGTGACCGATCGCTTTAATGCCGCACAAAAAGATTACAAAGTCGTTCCGGTCTACAAAGGCAGTTACGAAGAAACCGCCGGCACAGGGTTAGCCGCGACGCAGGCCGGGAAAGGCCCGCATATTCTGCAAGTCTACGATTTGGGCACGGCCAACATGATAACCGCGCGCCAAGCCTATCGCCCGACTCACCAGGTATTGAGCGATGCGGGTGAAAAATTAGGCGCGGACGCCTATGCGCCCGCAGCGTCCAGTTATTACTCCGACGAGCGAGGCAATTTGATGGGGTTGCCCTTCAACGTGTCGACGCCAGTGATGTTTTATAACCGCACGCTGTTTCTTAAGGCGGGTCTCGACCCCAACAAGCCGTTGACGACTTGGTACGACGTGCAAGCAGCTTTGCTCAAATTGCAGGAAGCCGGGTCGCGCTGCGGACTGACCACGACATGGCCTTCTTGGACACTCGTCGAAAACACGCTGGCTTGGCACAGTGAGGAATTCGCCACCCGCAACAACGGTTTCGACGGCCCCGACGCGCAACTGTCTTTCAACACGCGCCTGGCGATTCGGCATATTTCCTTGCTTTCGTCGTGGCTCAAAAGCGGCATCTACACGCATGCGGGTCGGCGCGACGAAGGCGAAGCTCTTTTCCTCAAAGGCGACTGCGGAATGCTGATGACCTCGTCCGCTTCCTATGCCAACCTCAAACGCAATGCGAATTTCGATTTCGGCTTGATGTTGATGCCCTATTACGACGACATCAATAAAGCACCGTACAACACCTCCACTGGCGGCGCAGGTTTGTGGGCGATGGCCGGCAAGAAACCCGCCGAATATCGCGGCGTTGGTGAGTTCTTCGCCTATTTGGCGAAAGCCGAGACACAGGCGATATGGCACCAACGCACCGGCTATCTACCGCTATCACGCGCCGCTTATGACCTCACCCTGAAAAGCGGCTTCTACGACGCCTTCCCCGGGGTCGACGTGTCCATCAAACAAGTCGTGAACGTAGGCAAGCCCACCGCTTATTCGCGCGGTGTGCGCTTGGGCAATCAGGCTGCGATACGCAGCATTCTGGACGAGGAATTGGAAAACGTCTGGGCATTGGTCAAAGCGCCCAAGCAGGGACTTGACGATGCAGTCCGTCGCGGCAACGAGGTATTGCGCCGCTTCGAGCGCGGCCACAAACTAACGGCCTCGTCCAATTAGCGTCTTGCACAAAGGAGCGCCATTTTCGTCAAGTTCATGGGCTCCTTATCGCCGCGCAGCTTCGCTTTTTTTCTAAACCTATGGCCACCGTTCCGGGCCATGCGCATCCGTGTGCAGCGCATTTCCGAAGACTGGCGACAAATCGATGTGGAAATGCGCCTCGGTTGGTTCAATCGCAACTACATGGGCTCGCACTTCGGCGGGTCGCTGTTCAGCATGACCGACCCTTTTTTCTGGCTCATCGTCCAACGCGCGCTGGGACGCGAATACGTCGTGTCTCATAAGGGCGGACGTATCGACTTTTTGATTCCCGGTTACGGCACTGCGCGTGCGCATTTCGAGGTCTCCGACGCAGCGCTTACCGAGATCCGGGCGCGCACTGCCGGTGGCGACCGTTACATCCCGGAATTCAGCACCGAAATCCTCAACGAACAAAATGAAGTGGTTGCCCGCTCGACGCAGATATTGCATGTGCGCCGTCGTGACGCAAGCAGTAGCGGCATTTCGAGCTAAAGCTTCAAGTGCCGGCGATCACATCTCTCGGCCCGAATCTTGATAGAAAACCTCACCGGCTTCCGCGCGGAGTCGGTGCCCCCTCTGCAAGAAAGGAAAACCGATGAGCCTAGAAAAAGTTCTCTATCAAGCCCACGCCAAAGTCAGTGGCGGCCGCGAAGGCCGTGGCGCGACTTCGGATCAGGCCCTCGATGTCAAACTCAGCACGCCTAAAGAAATGGGTGGCGCGGGCGGGTCGGGCACCAATCCGGAGCAATTGTTCGCGGTCGGCTATGCCGCCTGCTTTCTAGGAGCGATGAAAGTCGCAGCCGGAAAGCAGGGCACAAAGTTACCGGACGACACTACGATTGATTCGACGGTGGGTTTCGGCAAAAGCGGCGGTGGATTCGGCATCGAAGTGGATTTGAAGGCAACCATTCCTGGGATGGATAAAGGCCAGGCCGAAGAGATCATTCATGCCGCACACCAAATCTGCCCGTACTCCAATGCCACCCGCAACAACATCGATGTACGTTTAAGCGTGGCCTAAGCCAAACATCGCGAAACATCGCGCGGCCTGCACGCGGGCCGCGCTGCACTCCCTCTCAGGCTATCATTCGCATCTTCGATCTTTGCGAGTGCTTCCATGAAAATCTATGCGGCGTTTTTCTTGTTCGCGTTAGCCGCTACGGCCAGCGCGCAAGAACCCACAGGCACACTGAAGAAAATAAAGGACACCGGCGTAATAACGCTCGGTGTACGGGCTGCATCCATTCCGCTTTCCTTCCTTGACGATAAACAGCAATACGTGGGCTATCACGTCGATATTTGTAGCAAGGTCGTGGACGCGCTGAAGACGCGCCTGCAGATGCCACAACTCAAAGTGACGACTCAGGAAGTGACCTCCGCCAATCGACAGCCGCAACTCGTCGCCGGCAATATCGATCTGGAGTGCGGTTCGACCACCAACACGCTCAAACGTCAGGAAGAAGTGTCTTTCGCCTACACCACGTTCGTAACCGACGTGAAAATCATGACCAAGGCCAAACACGGGCTGAAGTCGTTGGCAGACCTGAACGGCAAAATTCTCGCGATCACCAAAGGCACCACGACGGTAAGTTTGATCCGGCAACAAGAAAAGGGGCAGGGCCTCGACATCAAGGAATTAGAGGCTCAGGATCACGCGCAATCTTTTCTCAATTTGGAGAATGATCGCGCCGTGGCATTCGGCTTAGATGACTATTTACTTGCGGGATTTCGCGCCAATAGCAAGAACCCGCAAGATTATGTGTTTCTTCCCGAAGTGCTACGCACCGAACCTATTGCGCTCATGCTTCGCAAAGACGATCCGCAATTCAAAGAACTGGTGGATACCACGCTCGCGACGCTCATGAAATCGGGCGAAATGGAAAAGCTGTATCGCAAGTGGTTTCTAAGCCCCATCCCACCGCGTGGTGCAAATCTCAATATTCCGATGTCCGCGGCGCTCAAGCAGGCATTCGCGGAGCCGAACAACCTCGGCGCAAAATAAACGATCGCAGGTTTTAGGAATCATGCCGGCGCTGAAATCTTGCGTGTGCCGAACGTGAGCATGCGTAATTTCTCTGCCCGTCGATTAGTATTCGACTTCCGCTTGAAGACAACGACACGCGCATGCCTAAACTCGACTGGAGCATCTTCTGGCAAACCAACCCGGACTTCGAGCAGCCCTATTGGCAACTGCTGCTCGAAGGCCTCGGTTGGACGCTGGCAATCTCTTTCTTTGCGTGGTTGATAGCGCTGGCGATCGGGATCCTAATCGGGACTTTGCGCACCTCGCCCTCGAAGCCACTTAGGGTCTTGTGCACTGTCTATACGGAGTTGTTCCGCAATATTCCGCTGCTAGTGCAAATGTTCCTCTGGTACTTCGTCGTTCCGGAGTTGGTTCCGCCGCT
>DATEEW010000128.1:0-2372 GCA_035280965.1 Burkholderiales bacterium | reverse complement strand
TTTCCTTCCGCCCAGACGCGTCCGCCATGGCGGTGAATAATGCGTTGCACATTGGCCAAACCGATGCCCGTTCCTTCGAACTCCAGGTCCGAATGCAGGCGCTGACAAATGCCGAATAACTTGTCTACGAAGCGCATGTCGAATCCGGCGCCGTTGTCGCGCACGAAGATAACGACTTCGTTCTCCAGCGCCTCGTTCCACGCTCGTCCGACATGAATTTTCGCGGGATCCTTGCCTCGCGTGTATTTTAGAGCGTTGTGCAACAGGTTGATCAGCGCTTCGCGCAGCAAGTCTGGATCGGCCTCGATTTGCGGCAGCGGCTCGATGTTCCATTCGATGGATCGCTCCTGCATATCGGGATGCAATTGTTCTCGGGCTTCCTTCACGACGTCTTCGAGTGAAACAGTCTTCAGACGTAGCTCTTTGCGTCCCACGCTGGTGAGCGACAATAGCCCTTCGACGATCGCACTCATACGCTGTACCGCTTTTTTTATGCGTTCGAATTGACGGGGGGCATCTTCGCTCAACGGCGCGGTGCTGAGTTTGAGTAACTCCGTGAAGCCGGCGATGTGCCGCAAGGGTCCCCGCAAGTCGTGCGACACCGAATAGGAAAAGGCTTCCAATTCTTTATTCGCTTCGCGTAACTCCGCGGTGCGTTCGTTCACGCGCTTTTCCAGATCCACGTTGAGCTTGCGGATTTGGTCCTCGGCCTGCTTGCGCTCGCCGATGTCCCGAATCGCCATCATGCGTATGCGGCGGTCGCCGACGAGGGTCAGGCGCGTGCGTGCCTCGGCGTAATACGTCGAGCCGTCCCGTCGCAAAAGTTTGTGTTCGCCGATAATCTCCTGACCAGAGTTCAAGGCCTCGGCGACATAGGCGCGCGACTCCGGTGCGATGAAATCCGTGCAGGGCTTACCGACCATTTCTGTGCGACTGAAGCCGGTCATCGCCAAAAGCTGATCGCTGACTTCGGTGAGTATGCCCTTGTCGATCATGCAGACCCCTTCGAAAGAGGCATCAGTCAGGCGGCGAAAGCGCAACTCGCTTTCGTGCAGCGCCGCCAGCAAGCGGTCACGCTCTTCCAGCACGATGGCTGGAATTAGCGCGGCCATGGCATTGATCGCCAGGAAGAGTTGTCCATTGAATACGTAGTTGTAGGCGGCGGCCTGGTCCGACGCGGCACCGGCGTGGCCGTATTGCAGTAAAAAGGTCATCCACAAGGCAAGCAGGGCCGCTGCGGCAGTGGCGCCCCGGGTACCGAACCGTAAACCGGCCCAAAGCAAAAAAGGCAGTAGACGGGAATCGTAGGGATCCGTCATGCCCCAATCTTTATGCATCAAATGCCAGGTAAGTAATATCAGTCCGCCGTAGAGCACGAATCCTTCGATGACCCGCCATTTGTTGGGAACGGCCGGTAGGGAGCGTCCGACCCAACTGAGCAGTAGCGGTGTAAAGAGCAGCAGCGCCATACCGCTGCTGCCCCACCATAACTTCCAGGAAAGTATGAAGTCTTCGCTAAAACCCGCCGCGACCAAGGCGCCGGCGCCCAGCGCCGCTGCAGGGATGGTGCTCGGCACCGCCGCGATCAAGCAGAAGGCTATGAATCCACGCAAGCTTTCCAGCAATGGGGCAGAGCCGATGGCCCATCGAACGAGCCAAGCGCATACCACGGCTTGTACCGCATTCGCGCATACGAAAAACAGCAAAGTCCCGGGTGGCGTGCCCAGCCATAGATCGAAAGCGGCGCCGCCAAGGCTGGCTGCGGCAATTAGCAGGGGCCAAGCTCTAGGCGCGGAGAGCAAAAGGCCCGCTGCAAAGATGCCGGACGGAATCCAGAAGGTGTTGAAGCCGCTTTCCGGAATAGAAAGACTATTGCCCAGGAGGGCGCTAAAAAAATAGATCGCGGCGAAAAGGGCGGCGGAAATCCATAGCGGCGCGCCGTCTTCCTGACACAGAGGTGCGCGCACCGAATTGTCCTTTACCACTGTGCCAATTCTCCTCGGGCGTTTGCACGGCTTGCGGAACGAGTGACGGGTTAAGACGACACTCAACTTAACTTAGTTCAAACCCGAAGGAAAGCGGGCAAAGTCTGCCGCATGTCATGTGGAGTTGGACACAGCGCCTATTTTTATTCAGACAATTTGGGCTGTTTCACGCGCAGCGAACGCGGGGTTGCTTCCGGGGGGGTTCCGGCATTCCAAATGCTAGTGGGTGCGAGGTTGAAACGCGGCCGGGCGTGTCGTCGGAGTCTCGACGGTGATGCTTCATTTGGCACGAAAGGACGCAACATGCGCTTGTCATATCGTCCCCAAAATGGTCCCATGGTTACGTGAAAAAGGAGGTTTTTATGAGTGAATCCAATTTGGCAGCTG
>DATEEW010000127.1:0-2158 GCA_035280965.1 Burkholderiales bacterium | reverse complement strand
GGCCCCGAAACCCTGTGCGCGGGTCTTGCAGTACATATCGTTGAGATCTTCGTATTGAGGTGCGCGATATCCATATCGCACGCCATCGAAACGCGCCAAGTTGCTGGAAGCCTCGGCCGGCGCGATGACGTAATAGGCCGGCACTGAAAGACCGCTGTTAGGCAAAGCGATGTTCACCATAGTTGCGCCGAGTTTGCGGTATTCGCCGAGCGCCGCTTCCACCGCAGCGCGCACGTCCTCACTCAAGCCTTCGCCGAAATATTCAGTAGGCAAGCCGATGCGCAAACCGGACAGGGGTTTGTCCAGATCGCGCGCGTAGTCTTCGACTGGCCGCTCGAGGCTGGTGGAATCCCGCGTGTCGAAGCCCGCCATCACGTTCATTAACAGGCCGAGGTCGGCCGCACTTTTTGCGAAGGGGCCACCCTGATCCAAGCTCGAAGCAAAAGCAATCATGCCGTAGCGAGAGACCACCCCGTAGGTCGGCTTCATGCCGGAAATATTGCAAAGTGCTGCGGGCTGGCGGATCGAACCGCCCGTATCGGTGCCCGTCGAAGCGGGCGCCATTCGCGCCGCAACCGCTGCGGCGGAACCGCCGGATGAACCGCCCGGCACATAATCGGTGTTCCAGGGATTTTTCACCGGGCCGAAATAAGAGGTTTCGTTCGACGAGCCCATCGCGAACTCGTCCATATTGCATTTGCCCAGATTCACCGCGCCGGCCGCGTCGAAGCGACCGATTACGTGGGCATCGTAGGGGGCGACGAAGTTCTCCAGCATTTTCGAGCCGCAGGTGGTGCGCCAACCTTTGGCCAGCCAGATGTCCTTATGCGCAATGGGCACGCCGGTGAGCGGCGCCGCGGTGCCTTTTGCCAAACGTTCGTCGGCGGCGCGCGCCTGGCTCAGACTTTTATCGGGGTCAACGGTAATGAACGCATTGAGCATCGGATTCAATTGTGCAATGCGATCAAGAAAGAGCCGAGTAAGCTCGACACTGGAAATTTTTTTCGCCGCCAGCGCGGCGACCATTTCGGCAAGACTGGCGTTCAGCATGAGTGTTAGCTGCGGCGCAGCCTTATTCGATAACTTTGGGAACGAGATAAAGATCGCCCTCGACCTGAGGCGCGACGGACTGATACAGCTTGTGCTGATCATCTTCGGTAACTGCGTCTTCGCGAAGGCGCAGGCTAAGATCCTGGGCGTGCGACATCGGTTCGATGCCGGTCGTATCCACCGCCTGCATCTGTTCGATCATCGCGAAAATTCCATTGAGCTTGTCGCTCAAAGGTGCCACCTCGGATGGGGCTAATTCAATACGGGCCAGCACCGCGATGCGCTGAACTTGCTCAGGAGTGAGCGACATATGCAATATTCCGCGAAAACAAGCGTTTAAACTGAGCTATTATAGCGTATTCAACTGGCCCGCCCCCCTGTGGGGCAACGCTCACGGACACTTATAAAAATGCTGGGATTCTTACGCGCCTATTTCTCCGACGACCTTGCCATCGACTTGGGGACAGCCAACACCCTGATCTACGTACGCGGTAAAGGCATCGTCCTCGACGAACCTTCAGTCGTCGCCATTCGTCAAGAAGGCGGCCCCAACGGCAAACGCATTATTCAAGCCGTCGGCAAAGAAGCCAAGCAAATGCTGGGCAAAGCGCCCGGTACGATCACAGTCATCCGGCCGATGAAAGATGGCGTTATCGCCGACTTCACCGTCACCGAGCAAATGCTCAAGCAGTTCATCAAAAAAGTACATGTCTCACGCCTGCTCTCGCCCAGCCCGCGCATCATCATTTGCGTGCCCTGCGGCTCGACACAGGTGGAACGCCGCGCCATTCGCGAATCCGCTATCGGCGCCGGCGCCTCGCAGGTCTATCTGATCGAAGAACCCATGGCAGCAGCGATTGGCGCCGATCTTCCCGTAGCGGACGCTACCGGTTCGATGGTCGTGGATATCGGCGGCGGCACGACTGAAGTGGGTGTGATTTCCCTGAGCGGCATGGTGTTCTCCAGTTCGGTGCGCGTCGGCGGCGACAAGTTCGACGAAGCGATCATCAATTACATCCGTCGCAACTACGGCATGCTCATTGGCGAAGCGACCGCGGAAATGATCAAGAAGGATATCGGCTCCGCTTTCCCGGGCTCCGAGGTCAAG
>DATEEW010000126.1:0-5629 GCA_035280965.1 Burkholderiales bacterium | reverse complement strand
TCATCGTTCTGCCAATCCGTCCCCCCCCCAAAAAAAACCAATGCCCGCTCAAAGCGGGCATTGGTTTTCAAAAGCAGGTGCGCTTACTGTCCGATGGAGCGATCGATCTCCTGCGCGTGCAAGTGGCGCACATCGCGGCCTTCGACCATGTAGATGACGTATTCGGCCATGTTCTTGGAATGGTCGCCAATGCGTTCCAACGCCTTCGCGACAAACAGAACTTCCAAGCAACGGCTGATGGTGCGCGGGTCTTCCATCATGAAGGTGATGATCTGCCGCAAGATCGAGCGGAATTCATTATCTACCGCTTCGTCTTGTCTGACGACTTCCTGCGCCGCCTTGACATCGAGGCGCGCAAAACAATCCAAGGCCTTGCGCAACATGGCCAACGCGAGATTGGCGACATGTTTGATTTCTAGACGCGGCAGATGCAGCCGCTCGGCTTCGTGAATGAGCTTGGCCATACGCGCGATTTTTTCAGCCTCGTCGCCGATGCGCTCAAGGTCGGTAATGGTCTTGACCACCGCGATAATGAGTCGCAAATCACTGGCAGCAGGTTGGCGACGCGCAATGATATGACTGCACGCTTCGTCGAGCTCGACTTCCATGCTGTTGACGCGATGGTCGTTCTGCTTGACCAACTCGATCTCCTGCATGTTGCCGCTGCTCAACGCGTTGATGGCACGTTGAATCTGCTCTTCCACCAACCCGCCCATTTGCAGCACGCGGGTGCGTACCGCTTCAAGCTCGGCATCGAACTGCTTAGAAATATGCTCGGTCATTTGTGTTCTTGGCTCCTCGGCATGTAGGCTAGGATAGCATCGTGACAATTGAATGACAGTAGCGTTACATCAGGTGCCAGTGAAGGTTTGCACACCTTCTGCCGTTCCCAGGAGCAGAACATCAGCCGGACGTCGAGCAAAAAGCCCGTTACTCACTACGCCCACAATATTGTTGATCCGTTGTTCCAATGCGGCCGGATCCAGAATCTCGAGATTGGCCACGTCCAGAATTACGTTGCCGTTATCGGTGACAAAGCCCTCGCGCAGTTGCGGCTGACCGCCCAGTTTCAGCAATTCCCGGGCAACATAGGAACGTGCCATGGGAATCACCTCGACCGGCAGCGGGAAAGCGCCCAGCACTCCAACAAGCTTGCTCGCATCGGCAATGCACACGAATTTCTTTGCCACGGCAGCGACGATTTTTTCCCGGGTCAAGGCGCCGCCACCGCCTTTAATCATTGCCAAGTGCTTGGTAATTTCGTCCGCGCCGTCCACATAGACCGGAATATCGTCCGTGCTATTCAAATCGAAAACTTGGATACCGTGCGCACGTAAGCGCTGGGCGCTTTGCTCCGAACTGGCCACCGCGCCAACGATGCGATTTTTCAGTTTCGCCAGTTCGTCGATAAAAAGATTGGCGGTCGATCCCGTGCCCACGCCGACCAACGCATCTTCCACAACGTGCGAAATTGCGGCTCGCGCCACGGCTTTTTTTAATTCGTCCTGGGTCATGCCGATCTTCCGACAAAGTCATTTGTCCAACATTGTACCTGTGGCAATTTCGCACCGGATGTCCGCCACATGTCGAGATTAGGTATCGCGCTTGCATTGGGGTCCGTTAAAATTAAGCTATCCCCTGAAAACCAGAAATGATGCTTAAGCCTGCCCTCATCGCTTTCAGTCTGAGCCTCGCGGCCCCCGCGATGGCACAGTACGCTGGCGCTCGCGTGTCCGGAGAAGCGGAACGGCATGACGGCTTCATGCTCCAGCCGGTTTCCGGGGCCGGGTTGAACGCCGCGCGGGTGGGCGTGCTTCTCCACGGTTTCAGGGTAGCGCCGGAAAACGGCGCCTTTGTGGGTTATCGCCGCGGAAACTGGCTCGTCGGATCGAACGTCGCCCAGTATGAAGACCCCTACGCCGAACCCGGGGCAGCCCTGGATGTAGGCGGCGGTTATGGCATCGATTTGACGCCACACCAACGTCTCAGCGTAACGGGTGGCATTCGTTTGGATCTCAGCTCGGGCTTGGACACACGCTCCCCCCATAGCTTTGCGCCGCCCACCAGCGAAACCGGCTTGGGCTTGCGCATGTCCTGGCGTTACAGCTTTGACGAAAACCGTTATCTCTCAACCACCCTCGGCTTCGATCAGAGCCTGAGCGGCGATAGCTATGACGGCGGCGTCAATGAGCGTAGCGGCACCAGTTTCGGCACCTATTTCGGCTACCGCTTTTACTGACCCACAGGCTTTTGGGGAGGCTGGTCGGACGCCTCGGCCGGTGTTTCTTGCACTGCGGGATCAACACCGGAAGGCGGCGGCGCTTGCAATATCTTTAGGGCCCGTTCATGGCCGTTGGCTGCTGCGAGCCGAAACCAGTAGTAGGCCTCCGAAAAATCCGGTTCGAAGTGTTCGCCTTTGTAAAGCAGCAACCCCAGATTGAATTGTGCTTGTGCGTCGCGCTGGTCTGCGGCGCGCGCCAACCAGCGCATCGCCCGCCCGATATCGACCTTGCCTTCCACCGGCTGCAAATAAAGTAACCCGAGGTTGTACTGCGCGTCGGCCTCGCCCGCGTCGGCGGACAAGCGATACCAGTGTTCAGCCGCCCGCAGATCGCGCGTTACGCCAACGCCGTTTTCATAAAGAACGCCTAGACGCCACGCGGCGAGCGAATTGCCGCTCTCGGCCTGGCTCTTTAACGCCGCCGGCTCGTTGCTCAAAGGCTCGATATTCCGCAATACCAAGCTGGCGAGAAATTCGTGAGTCGATGGGTGGCCTTCCGTTCCTTCGCCCGCGCGCGCCCGCTCGCTGATGTTCAAATCGATAATTAATTTAGCTTGCGGATGCCAGCACGTACGGCCGCTTAGCTCCACAAACCAGGCCACCTCCAGCAATGCCGCCTGATCCACGCCCAAAGCGTTGTAACGCGTACACCATGCCGCGCCCCCACCCATCTCCAATTTTTCGTCATGGCGAACGATCTGGTAGCGCTTTGGATCGATCTGGCGTCCGCGCTGCGCCCGCATATGGGCGAGAAATTCATCCGCGCTTGCGAAGCTCGTGGACACCGGACGGGCATCGACCGTTGCGACCCATACACCGCCATCCGCGCGCGGCTTTTGAACGAAGACCGCACGGCTACGGTTTTTATTTAAGCTGGCCCATTCACCGGCGGGCGGTTGCAGGGCAAACCCGTCGAAGGCCCAAAGATGGCCGGGTTGCCCGATAGGGTTGGCTAATTGCGCCCAGGCGGCGGGCGCAATTAGCCAAAGGAAGATTGCACAGTGCTCAATCCGCCATTTCAACGTTGTTGCACCTGCTGCGCACGTTTGACGTAGTCCTGATAAGCGGGCAGAGCGATCGCGGCAACGATCCCCATAATCGCTACGAGCGGCAGCAACATGGCGAGCCATACCGCGCCGCGACTGTTCGGAACGGTTTCCGGACCCCAGCGGTTCTCGCCCCTGGTTCCCGGAACAAACCAGAAAATCAGCACACCGAAGGGCACCAGCGACAAGAGACTCAGCCAGCCAGTCACATTGAAATCGTGCGAGCGTTGAATGGTGAGCAGGAAATGAACGACCATGACGACCACATAACCGATGCCCATAAACGCGAAGGCGGCGACCGGCAGGATCGCGGCGGACACGCCAGACAGGATGACGGCAACCAACATGAATACGAAAGACAACCCAATGGAGTAAGCGATATAGCGTACGCGCCCAATACGGCCAGAGGCGCTGAATACTTTGACGGGCTGAAACTCCTCCGGCTCATCTGCGCGGTCCAGATTCGCGCGAGGCGCCTGATATGGATTAGCTGCCATTTTTATTCTCCCTGTAAGCGTAGGTGTTACGCCGGGGCATCATAGGCCGCTTGCTTCCCGCCACTAGTGCGCGCCTTCTTGCTCGTGTGAACTATTTTTTCCGCGGCACATAAATGTCCGTGATCGACCCTAATCCCACTTCCGCAGCGAAGTTCGGCGTTTCGGACAAGGTGGGATGCGGATGAACAGTCAAGGCCATGTCTTCGAGGTCCGCCCCCATTTCCAAGGCAAGCACGGTCTCCGCCAACAATTCACCGGCGTTGACCCCCACGATGCCCGCGCCGAGGATTCGTTTGGTTTGCGGATCGTAAAGCAGCTTGGTCATGCCTTCTTCGCGGCCGACCGAAAGCGCACGACCGCTCGCTGCCCAGGGGAAGCTCGCCTTTTCGTAAGCAACTCCGTCTTTTTTGGCCTGTTCCTCGGTCAACCCCATCCATGCCACTTCAGGATCGGTATATGCGACGGACGGAATCGTGAGCGCATCGAAGGCCACTTTATGACCGTCGATGACTTCGGCCGCGACCTTGCCTTCATGCGTGGCTTTATGCGCGAGCATCGGATCGCCGCAGATGTCGCCAATCGCGTAGATGTGCGACACATTCGTGCGCTGCTGTTTGTCGACCGGAATGAAACCACGTTCGTTGACGATCACACCCGCTTTGTCGGCGGCGATGTCGCGGCCGTTCGGACGACGACCCACTGACATCAATATACGGTCGTAAAGCTGCGGCGCGGGCGCACTATCGCCTTCGAAAGTCGCAAGCAAGCCTTCGGGCTTCGCGTCCAGCTTCGTCACTTTGGTTTTGAGATAAATCGCTTCGTAGCGTTTTTGAATGCGCTTCTCCAGCGGCCTGACGATATCGCGATCGGCACCAGGGATCAGCCCGTCTGCCAATTCAACTACCGTAACTTTGCTGCCCAGCGCATCGTAGACGCAAGCCATTTCCAAACCGATGATGCCGCCGCCGATCACCAGCAAACGCTTGGGCACATCGACCAAAGCCAGCGCACCGGTTGAATCGATGAGGCGAGGATCGTCGTATGGAAAGCCGGGAATGCGTACGACGGACGAACCCGCAGCGATAATGCAATGCTTGAACGCGATGCGTTTTTTGCCTTCCGCAGTTTCGACGAGCAGCGAATTAGCCGACTCGAATTGACCCACGCCCTGCACGGTCGTGACTTTGCGTTGTTTCGCCAAGCCCGAAAGGCCTTTGGTCAATTTGCCGACCACCGATTCTTTCCAGCCGCGCAGCTTATTGATATCGACTTCCGGCTTTGCGAAGCGAATACCGTGTTCGCTCATTTCTTCGGCTTCGGTGACGACCTTCGCCGCATGCAATAAAGCTTTGGAAGGAATGCAGCCGACATTCAGACATACGCCGCCTAAAGACGGATAGCGCTCGACGAGCACGACTTGTTTGCCCAGATCGGCAGCGCGGAATGCGGCGGTGTAACCACCAGGGCCGGCGCCTAAGACGAGTACTTCAGCTTCGATGTCCGCGGCACCGGCCGCGCTGCCCGCAGTGGGCGCTTTGGTAGGTGCTTTGTCCGGCGCTTTCTCTGGCGCAGTCGCCTGCGCAGCGGCTTTAGGCGCGGGTGCAGCGGCGGCAGGCGCTTTCGCAGCTGCTTCGACCTCGATGCGCATAATCGGAGTGCCTTTGGAGACTTTGGCACCTGCCTTGATGAGCAACTCTTTCACCACACCGGATTCGGGCGAAGGAATGTCCATCGTCGCTTTATCGGTCTCCAGCGTCAGCAGCGAGGTTTCTTTTTCTACACGATCGCCCGGCTTTACCAACACT
>DATEEW010000125.1:0-13894 GCA_035280965.1 Burkholderiales bacterium | reverse complement strand
CGCTGCTGAAGGGTGCGCTTTATGAATGCAGCATTACAAGATTTCGGAGCGGCAATTGCATGCAAGAGGCGGGGATGGCGCGCCTCCGATTCGAAAAACTCCCTCGCTTGCCTTTAGGGGGCAGAGGGGCACGGACACCGTCCAGGCGATTTCCTTTGTCATAGCCACCTAGGGAGCGAACGATGTCATCACGCACCGCCAAAATTATTGCTGCCATCTTCAGCGTACTTCCCGTATCGGGTGCGCATGCGCTCATCTACAACGTGGAGTTCGAAGGCCTCATTATTTCCAGTCCGCACACCGATATGAGTTATCAACCCCTGGCCCTCGGGGCCACTATCAGTGGCACTTTCTTTTATGACACGGCATGGCTTATCCATATCGATGACCAGATCGATCCGACCACCGGTCGCGGTTTTGGTCCGATCGATCTGAAAATTCATAGCGCCGGTGGCGGCGAGACTTGGGACGGCGCCGGCTTCGCGCAATTCCAACTAACGGACACCGAGGATTTCGATGTGCTGCTGTTCAATTTCTTTCAACACCCCTTGGGGCCACAAATTCCCGCTCCGCCGGGTTGCGCGGGATGTGCGCCGCTCGAACTGCAGCAAATCAGTCTGATTTTTGTGGACCAAGGGCCATCGACACCCTTCATGACTTCGGTGGTATTCCCGATAGTAGAAGGGTGGCATGCCGGTGTGAGCGGCACGCTGCAGCTGGATTTCGGTAATACCGATGTTGTCGCCTCGCTCGGCAACTACACCGCGACCGTAGTGCCCGAACCGGCCGAGTGGGCGTTCATGCTCGCAGGGTTGGCGTTCACCGGTTTCATGTTGAAACGAAGAACGCGTCCTTAAGTTTCACCATTTCAGAAACGGCCCATACACACGGGCTGTTTCTTTTCTGAGGGACGTGCAAGGCGAGTCAGGATTGGAAGGTGCAATGTTTTTCGACTGGTGCCCCGCGAAACGGATTTCATCCCCCTTCCGAACTAAGGTACTAAGCCTTAGTTCGGATTGTGCGAGTGATGTAGTGCTGATAGCGTGATAGTCCGCTTCCTTGCCCCGGCAAGGCCGATGGCCTCCCGCGGGGAAGTGCGTTTAATCGGGTGGGACGATGGACGCGCAACAATCCGAAGAGAGCCAATCCAAAGAGGATCGGCCCAAACAGATCGCATGTAAGCTTTGTCAAAGCGTGCGCTGCACCTGGGTTCCGGTTCTTATCCTCATCTTCTTCGCTATTGCGGTTTTCGCTTTAGGCAACGACTGGCCCGGGCACCAGTTTGTTGCCAAGATCGCCATGGGCGCGGTCGGCTTCGGCTTCGCCATTTGGTTCATCGTCACTTTCGCAGTGCGCTTCAAGGCGGAGGATGAGATAGAGATGCGCCGGCAACTGTCCGCGCATTTTCAGTTCGCCTATGTATTCACCTTTATCTCCTTCGCCCTGCTGACGTTGCCCTTCACCATTCTGGTGGAAGAACAGGTTGACTCGGATGCGGCCCCCATCAAATTGATACGCGGTTGCGTCAACAGCGACCAACGGGCAAGCGAGGGTAAAGAGAGTTTGATCCCCTATTGCGACAAGGCGCCGGTTGTAAGCGCCAACGCGGCAGAAGTCGAGAAAGCGTGGCGCACCTTCCCCTGGCTGCTGTCGATAGGGGGTATCAAAGGCGTGGCGCGGGAAATGCAATACCCTGAGACCGATAAAAAAGAAACCAAGCCCAAGTACTACTACGAAATAGAAAGCGGCTTCTACGTCCCGTTGTACGTGGTGCTGCTCGCATTTATCGGCGGCGCGGTCAGCCTGTCGCGTCGCATTCCGGAATATCAAAAACGAATCGACCCGGACTATATCGAAGTTCCTCCGGCCTTCGTCTTGAAGCCCTGCGACGCGCGCGAATCCGTGGTCTTTCAGATCATGCAGTTGATTACTGCGCCCTTCATCGCCATTACGATTTTCTTTGCGATCGAGCCGGAGACAATCGCCGCATCGATCGCGCTCGCCTTTGCCAGTGGATTCGCTTCCGAAACGATTTTGCTGATGATTCGCGGCATGGTCGAAGGTATCAAACCTCAAACGAGTGTGCCCAAGAAACCGGAAGTGGGCAGTTTGAAAGTCCACGTGTCAAAAGGCGGTAAGGGCGTGGAGGGCGCGAAGATCTATTTGGATGGAGAAGGCAAGCCCCGGCTCACTACGAGCAAGGGCGGTTGGGCGCTGGTATCGCAACTCTCCGTGGGCACGCACCGGGTCAAAGCGGAGTTCAATGATGAGCAGAAAGACGAAGAAGTGAAGATCGAACTCGATAAAACGACAGAACTCAAAATCGTTTTGTGATCGGATAAATCTGTCTCGTATGCAAAGGCCGCTTTGAGCGGGCCTTTGTGGTTTAGATCGCGGATTAACGATTCGCCGTGAGGGCGTTATAGCTGGTCATCAGGTTTTTGTAATCGGGTATGTGATTCGCGAAGAGCGTGCCCAGACCCTCGACATCATTGCGCCAGTCGCGGTGCAATTCACACGCTACAGCGAACCAGTTCATCAATTGTGCCCCGGCGGCGGACATCCGGTCCCAGGCGGATTGTTGCGCCACTTCGTTGAAGGTGCCCGAAGCATCAGTCACAACGAATACGTCGAACCCCGCTTCGATCGCGGAGAGCGCGACGAAGCCCACACATACTTCAGTCACGACGCCGGCAATGAGGAGTTGCTTGCGGCCGGTTGCCTTGATCGCGGCCACGAACTCATCGTTATCCCACGCATTGATCTGACCGGGACGGGCGATATAAGGCGCGTCCGGAAACAACGCTTTCAACTCCGGCATGATCGGTCCGTTGGGGCCGTTTTCAAAACTGGTGGTGAGAATGGTAGGCAGTTTGAAATATTTGGCCAGATCGGCGGTCGCCAGCACATTGTTGCGAAACTTGTCCGGATCGATATCGCGGACTAGTGAAAGCAGACCGGCTTGGTGATCGACCAACAACACAACGGCGTCGTCTTTGTTTAGACGTTTGTAGGCTTTGCTCATGATCTTTGCTCCAAAAAATTGATTTGAAAATTACGGGCGTATTGGCTGAATGCCGGTTAGAAGTCGGCGCCCTCGCGGGCGCCGGCATGGATCACTGAATGGTTGCTGCTTCACCTTCTATTTGCCCAAAACGACCGGATTGGAAATCGCGGATCGCCGTTTCGATTTCTTCGCGACTGTTCATCACGAAGGGACCGTAGCCGACAATCGGTTCTTCGATCGGTTCGCCACTTAAAAGCAGCACAACCGCTTCGTCGTTGGCTTCGATCGACAACGAAGTGCCTTCGTGATCGAGCACGATCAACTGCGATTCACGGGCGACGGCATCGCCGTTCACCATGATCGCGCCTTTAAGGACGACAAGCGCGGTGTTCCAACCTTGCGGCAGTTCGAACTCCGCGACGCCGCTGCGATTGAGGCGCAGATCCCACACATTCATTGGCGTGAAAGTGCGCGCCGGTCCCCGATGGCTATCATGCTCGCCGGCGATGACACGCACGTTGCCGGCATCGTTGGGCAGCGCGATGTTCGGAATTTCGGCGTTCGTGATCGCTTGATAGCCGGGCGTCGTCATCTTGTCTTTACGCGGCAAGTTGACCCAGAGCTGCACCATTTCCAGCTGACCGCCGGATCGGGTGAAGGCTTCGGAATGAAATTCTTCATGCAGGATGCCTGCGCCCGCCGTCATCCATTGAACGTCGCCGGAGCCGATGACACCGCCTTTGCCGGTCGAATCGCGATGCGCGACTTCGCCCTTGTAGACGATGGTCACCGTTTCGAAACCGCGGTGCGGGTGTTCGCCCACGCCGCGTTTTTGTTCGGCCGCCTTGAATTCGGCGGGACCGGCGTAATCGAACAGGAGGAATGGGCTCAGCCGTTTGCCATGCGTCTGATAGGAAAACAGCGAACGGACCGGAAAACCGTCGCCCACCCAGTGACCTTGCGGGGCGCTGTAGACGGCGAGGACTCGTTTCATTTGGCTCTCCTTCGGGTTGCGGTTGCTGATGGTAGAGATGTTAAGAAAGAGACAAAGAGCCCGGTAGATAGCAAAATTGCGTATCATCGTTCCATAAATAGAACAATGGAGCGGCTTCGTGCAGGATCTGAACGATCTCTATTACTACGCCAAGGTAGTCGAACACGCCGGGTTTGCACCGGCCGGTCGGGCTTTGGGAATGCCTAAATCCAAACTCAGCCGCCGCATCGCGCTATTGGAAGAGCGGCTTGGCGTGCGATTGATTCAGCGTTCGACGCGGCGCTTTTCGGTGACTGATGTGGGGCAAACCTACTACGACCATGTCAAAGCGATGCTCGTCGAAGCCGAGGCGGCGGAAGAAGTCATCGAACTCAGGCGCGCGGAACCCCGCGGCCTTGTGCGGGTAACTTGCCCGCTCATTCTGCTGCACGCGAACATTGCACCGATGATCGCGGAATTCATGGCCGCGAATCCGCATGTGGTCATTCATTTGGAAGGTACGAATCGGCGAGTCGATCCTGTGGGCGAGGGTATTGATATCGCGATTCGCGTCAGGCCACCGCCCTTGCAGGCAACGGATCTCGTAATGCGCGTGCTCGCGGAGCGCGGACAATGTCTGGTCGCAAGCCCCGACTTAGTGAAACGCTTCGATTTGCCTCAAGCACCCGAGGATCTCGCGAATTGGCCGAGTCTGGGCCACGGTTCCGCGCAAGAAACCTATATTTGGCGACTACATGGGCCACAAGACGCACATGTGGAGATTCATCATCGTCCGCGCATGGTGAGCAACGATATGAATGCACTGCTTGACGCCGCATTGAGCGGCGTGGGTGTGGTGCAATTGCCGACGATGATGTTGGGCGACGCGCTGGAGAGCGGTGCACTCATTTCAGTGATGCCTGCTTGGGCCCCTCGTGGAGAAATCGTTCATGCGGTATTTCCGTCGCGCAGAGGTTTGTTGCCCTCTGTGCGCGCGCTAATCGATTACCTTGCCGAGCGATTCGAAAAACTCGATGCAAGTTGAAACGCGGCTTTGAGGGAAAGCGTGTAGAGCTGACCCTATTCGCTGTTTAGCGCGATTGAAATTGTCCAGACGAGAAGGTTTGCGAAAAGCGGTCCATATCGTCTAGCAGCGTCAGCCAACTCACTTCTTCTGCTTCTTTGCTCAATGTGGTCATAGACAGCCGTTCGGATTTGTTGGTTCGAGATGCGGCAGTTCCCGACCCGATGACCCACGCGCTCAGGCGGTTGAATACGTTCATTGAGAATCCCCAGCTTTTACTTGTGACTGACTGTTCCGGAACAATCGATGTCGGCTTCTGAGTATTGCGGCCACTGAATCGACGCGCGAGAGAATATCAATTCGATTGCTCTTTTTAAATGGCAAGGCGTTATTCGCATAAAGAAATCCGTCGTCACAGCCCACCACCCTGATTTTAGTGGGTAAGCTTGAGACTTTGCGGCAGCAGTTCGTCAACTACAAACAATACACATGTGGAACGAAAACGCGTTCACGCGAAAACTGGGGCTGCGTTATCCCATCATCCAGGGACCTTTCGGCGGCGGGCTTTCCTCGATTGCTTTGCTCAGCGCGGTATCGAACGCAGGCGGCTTGGGTTCTTACGGCGCGCATATGTTGAGCGGGCCGCAAGTCATCGATCTCGCCAAGCAGATTCGTCTACACACGGACAAGCCCTTCAATTTGAATCTGTGGGTGTCCGATCACGACCCCGGCGGTTTATCGCCCACTGTGTCGCAATTCGAAGCGGGCGTCGCTCGGTATCAAAATTATTTCGATGAACTCGGCATTGAACCGCCTTCGCCTCCTGCCGCGTTCGGTGAACGCTTCGAGCATCAAATCGATGCAATGTTGGAAGCGAAACCACCCATTCTGAGTTTTGTGTTCGGCCTGCCTTCAACCGACATATTGAAAGCCTGCCGCGAACGGGACATTGTTACATTCGCGACGGTGACGACTTTGGATGAAGCGATGGTCGCGCAAGAAACTGGCGTTGACTACCTTGTCGCGACGGGATTTGAAGCGGGTGGTCATCGTCCATCGTTTTTGCAGTCCTCGGAAGATTCGCTGACTGGAACGATCGCGTTGGTTCCGCAGATCGTCAGTCGCGTGAAAATCCCGGTGATTGCGGCGGGCGGCATTGCCGATGGACATGGGGTCGCAGCGGCGTTGATCTTAGGCGCGCATGCGGTACAAATCGGCACGGCCTTTTTGGCATGCGAGGAATCCAATGCAAGCCCTATTCATCGCATGGCCTTGTTCAGCGATCGTGCCAAATACACCGCGCTGACGCGCGCGTTTACCGGACGGCTCTCTCGGGGTATTCGTAATCGCTTCGTCGACGACCATGTGGGCAAGGAAGACAGCATCTTTCCCTTTCCGGCACAGAGTTGGTTTGCCGGCAGCATGAAGCAAGCCGCCATTGAACAGAACCGCGCCGATTTGATGGCGCTCTGGGCTGGACAGGCCGCGCCTTTGCTTGAACATAGAGAAGCGTCCGTATTGTTCGATGCGCTCGTGCGGGATACGGGCGCGGCGTTGAAAGCGATTGCTTCGCCGTAGAGCGCGATACCGGATGGTTCGGAAGGAGTTCCGGATGAAACTTTATTTCACCCCGGGCGCTTGTTCGCTCGCTTCCATTATTGCTCTGCGCGAATGCGAAGTGTCCTTCGTCATGGAACGCGTCGATCTCAAAACAAAGCAAACCGAGGACGGAGACGATTTTTTCACCGTCAACCCAAAAGGTTATGTGCCTGCGTTGCAAACGGAGCACGGCGTGTTGACGGAAAACGTCGCGGTGCTGCAATACATCGCTGACATCAATCCGCAGCGCAAACTTGCTCCACCGAAGGAAAGCTTCGAGCGCTATCGCTTGGCGGAGTGGTTGGCCTTCATCAGCTCCGAAGTCCACAAAAGCTTCAAGCCTTTTTTCATGCCCGACGCGAACGACCTGGAGAAACAGCACGCGGTGGACAAACTGCGTCAGCGTCTCGACTACCTCGAGAAATCGCTGGACGGCAACACCTTCCTGATGGGAGAGAATTTCGGAGTTGCCGACGCTTATCTCTACACCGTGTTGATCTGGTTGCCGAAGACCGGGCTCGATCTTGCACAGTGGCCTACGACGCAGCGTTATCATCGGCGCATTGCGGAGCGCAGTAGCGTGCAAGAGGCGCATAAGGCGGAAAAGGCCGGCTAACTGTTCGCCGTTTTTGTCGCCGTCGTTTTGGATCGTCGTACGCCCAAGAGCCAGAAGCCGAAGCCGCAAGCGCCGCCGCATAGGCCGATCACAAGTATTTTCGCTGCGTACGACAGCGTGAGTTCCGGCAAAAATGGATTGATCGCAATCCAATATAGAACTTCCGCACTAAGCGTTGCGGCGCCAAGAATATCGATCGCGCGTGTGCGGCCGTGTTTTTTCAGCACACGCCAAATGAAGTACCAGCTTGGCGCACCGAATAGATAGCAGCCCAGTGTCAAGTGAAGCGCAAAAAAAGGTGCTACCAACATTTCCTTCATGTATGCGCCCGTGGCCCAAGCGTAAGTCAGCGCGATCGCAAACATGATGGGGAATACGAAAAGAGGCGCCTTGAGCAACGCGTCCTTTTCTCTATCTTCCATTGAAAATCGACAGATATAAATAAAAGAAGGCCAGTCTAATGCAAGACTGGCCTTCTCGTTGAAATTCGCGAAGATTAGTTGTTAATCATCGCCGTCATCCTCATCGTCATCGTCATCGCCGCCCTTTGGACTGGGGACAGTCGAATCGTACTTAGGACCGTCGTCCACCGCGGCTTTGTTCGTATAGCGGCGCACTTCCACAGTTACTTCGCTCGCGCAGGCGCCACCTTTGTTGTCGGAAGCCGAGAAGGCGATGTGGTAGACCCGTCCGTTCTTCTCTTCCGCACGTTCCGCTTTCACCATTGCGATAGGTTGTCCAACGCCCGACGCATCAGGTGCAGAGCCGACCCACTCATCCTGCTTGATGCCGGTGATCGTGATTACCGGTATCTCGCCATCTGCATCGGTGACGCCTTGAATTGTCACGGCCACCATTTGACGATTGTTGGATGTGATCGTTTTCGGATTCGCCACAG
Source organism: Burkholderiales bacterium (assembly GCA_035280965.1). Lineage (GTDB taxonomy): Bacteria > Pseudomonadota > Gammaproteobacteria > Burkholderiales > SG8-39 > DATEEW01. Next base: position 5,777 of record DATEEW010000125.1, on the reverse strand, counting down.
CCGCCGAGCAAACCGGCGCGGTATTCGAAGAGCCGACCGTAAGTGAGACCGAAGCCGCATTGGAGTTGGTATCGTTGCCGCCGTTTACGCTCAGCCCAATGCTGTAGGGCGTGAACTCGGGAGTGGACAGCGGTGGCGTGGTGGCGAGCGTGATGGTTTTCGACTCGTTCATCGCCAGGGTTATGCTGGCAGGTGCGCCGGTGCTGAGGAAGTTTTTGCTGTCCACGGTTTTAACCGAAAAGGTCATCGCCGGTCCATAGTTGGTGACTGTGAAGGGGAGCGGCGTTGCGCGTCCCGCTGGGGTGATCAGCGCATTGGTGGGGACGCTTACCTGAACAGTGGAGGCCGTTACCTGCCCCGGCACCACGCGTTGGAACGGATTGCCTGCCGGCGTGTTACCCGTCACGTAGACGAGGAAAGGCTCCGATGGTGGTGTAACCGTGCCAACCAGATCTTCATCCGTCGCCGCGTCCGGATCGTTGCCGACCAAGGACATATTGGAAATCAAAGCGCCCACAGGCGAGCGGAACGAAAAATTGATGCTCGCGTAAGCACCGAATACGAGCGCTCGGACCTTTTGCGTTTTACCCGCAACAGGTGCTCCGGCGATCGGGAACAAACCTTCGTGGCCCGGACGTCCTTGCAAGTTCACAAAATCGAATTTGTGCGGATACAAAGGTGTCGAACCTGAAGCGGTGATCAAGGTCGTGCCCGTACCTTGAATTTCAACGCTCCAGTTACCGACTGCCGGTGCATCCACGGTGAAGATCTTGCCGCCGATCACATCCGTGATAACCACGCCAGGTTGGCCGGCGACCACGGCGCTACCGTCCGGTCGCTTGAGCGTGATCACGCCTTTAGTGACCATACCTACAGAGAAACTGGCTTGAGTGATCGTTTCATCGATGGGGACCGCGTAGGACACGGGCGCACCGGTCATTTCCAGGCTTGCTTGCAATAGAAGATGAACGTCGTTCTTGACCAGAGGTGCCATCATGTTCGCCAGCGTGCTGCCTGGCTCATTGCGGGTCATGATCAGCACCTGCCCGCCGGTTTTACGTGCTAACTCGAAGTAGACCGGATCGTAAGGCGAGCAATTGCCGGACAAAGCGGTGTTCAAAGTGATGCGCTTCTTGGCCGCCAGGTTTGCCACTGCGCCGACGAGCGATGCGTCTTTCGCGCTCGCGTCGGTGTAGATGAACAGACGACTATCCGGTGAGGCGGCATCCACGGCGAGGAAGGTTCCCGCCATCGAGAGCTCAGGACAATCGCCGCCGCCATTCGCAAACACACCGCCCAAAGCGCTGATGAAAGCGCTGGCTTCGGTATAGATGCCGGGCGTTCCTACCGTCGGGTCGTTGAAGGTCTCGAGCAGATACTTGTCCGGTTCGTCCTCGGTGCCTTGCACCGCGTTGACGATTCCGATCACGGCGCTGCGAACGCCGGAAATCACGCCGCTCATGCTGCCCGTGTCGTCGATCACTGCGCCAAGCATCGGCCTCACATCGAGTAGCCGTTTGGTCGCGCGCGGATCGGCTTTCATGCGCGGGTCGTCAAGAATGCTGTAGATGTACGCAGTGGTTGCATTGATGGCGCGGCCGAACGCGGTGCCGAACAATGGATGGCTAGCAGTATCTTTTGCGATGCCGCTGCATACGAGGCCGTGCGTGCATTTTCCTGTCGGATAGGAGCAGTTGCCGGATATCAGATTGAAATATCCGCTGGTCAGGCCGATGCCGGGGATCAACTGGTTTCCGCCCACGCAGGTCGGGGTGCTGAGAGGAAGACGACTCAGCGTCACTGAGCCGAAAGCCGGATCGGCAAAACCTTGATCGACTGCGTTGGAGTGCGAATAAAAATCCTGGATGGAATGCAGTGCGCCGCCGAGCAACTCTCTGGCCCCTTTGCCGTCACCCGCTATGGAGCGAAGGATTACGGCTTCTTTGGTAGGGATGAGGTACGACGAACCGCCGTCCAGATTCTCATCATCGAAGTGCAGCGCGCTGTTGAGCTGGTTGTTATCGACTTCGAAGTTGGCAGCGCGGATTTCTTCTCGCGCACGCTTGCTGAAACTAAGTGTCTCGCCTTCTACATCCACACTGATGTCTTCGAAGGCAGACATGGTGATGCTGCCATGCCCGGTGCTATTGGGTTTAAACGCATATGCGGAAGACCCGATCGCCAAGGCGATACACAGCGCGCCTAGGCGCGCTAATGCGAATCGATTCATGTCCTGCCCTCTGTGTTTGATATTGAAAACCCCGCATACACAGTACGGGAATGGGCGCGGATTTTGACAGAGGGGATAAAAAGAAAATTACCGGGATGTGTGCATTTCATTTCTCACAAGGTGTGAGCTTTGCATCACTAAACCCAACATGGTAAGAAACGCTTAGGCGAGTGGAGGGCTACGGGTATTTCTTATTGGATAGTCCGATTTCGTTAAGGATTGCTCAAATGTCGACGAGCAAAGACTACGCCGCGGTAGAACCGACGCGTTCTGAGGTCGATGCGCTTAAAGGCGTAACGGTGATTGAGTTCGGGACGCCCTGGTGCGGTTACTGTAAACGAGCGCAGCCGCTGATCGAGGAAGCGTTGCGATCGCAAACGGGTCTACGCCATCTCAAAATCGAAGACGGCAGCGGTCGACGCTTGGGCCGTTCCTTTGCGGTCAAGCTGTGGCCCACCTTGATATTCATGAACGATGGCAAAGAAGTGGCGCGAGTGGTGCGTCCGGTCGATGCCGAGGAAATTCGCAAGGCCTTCGCTGCGATCGATTCCTGGCGCGCGGGGGACGAAAACGTTTAAGGCTGTGGTGGTCCTGTGTCCGGCTCCGCCGCTACGCGTTGCCACGTGCGAGAGCATTCGGCTACGTAGGGATAGTAACCCCGTGGTTCTTCGCAGTAATACCAATATGCCGGATCCCCTTCGGCATTCTGTGATTCAAGTACGAGTTCGCCAGGAACGTAGGGATCAGGATACGGATAGACAGCCGCCGGATAAAAAAACCAGCTCGGGCCGACGATCCACCACCAGCCCACGCGATCATGATGATGGTGGTGATGTCCATGATGCCAATGGCCGTTCTTCCATTGATGGGAATGGTTGTGCTGGAAGTGGCGGATGTTGCCGTGCCAATTCTGATGAATTTGGCTGCCATTCTTCCAATGACTGCGATCGTTGTCGAAACGGTCGCCCGAGCGATCTAAATTCCGAACAGGCGCCCCGATTCCTCCCGGCGAAGAAGAGTTCGGACGTTGCTCCGAATTACCCCACGTAGACGCGCCGCCCGGAAAATAGGTGCCTGTCTCCATGCCGCCTGGCATCGGTCGGGTTTGCATCCGCCGGTCAACGCCGTAGTTGCTGTCACGGCCCGAGCGGTTATTCCAATTGCCACCCTGCCGCTGCGTTGAACTCCCGAAGGAGCCGCTGTTCGATCGTGACGAAGGCGCAGAAAACCCGCCGCCCCGGGATGCTGCGCCGCCCCCAGAATGACCACGGTCCGCCTCGGCAATCTGAAAACCGAGCGCGAACAACATCAGGACGGAAAGCGAAATGCAGCGTGAACTCATAGGCCACCTATTGCGCACAGTTGTAGACCGCAATTGGCGGTAAAAATTCAGTCGCAGATACTCCCATTGGGCAGCGAATTTTTTGCACCGCCGCGAGGATCGCGTCGGCCGCGCCAGACGAGCGCCCTTTCAAACATCGAAAAGCAAACGCTCCACACACTTTTCTGTGAGTGGGCACAGGTTGAGCTTGGATCAACCCGAGTTGACTTTCGTGTAATGCGCTTTTAAACAAGGAGGAACATGCGATGCCCTATGTAGATGGTTTTGTGCTGCCGGTGCCGAAGAAAAACGTTCAGACCTACGCCAAAGTGGCGAAGTTGGCGGGGAAGGTCTGGATGGAATACGGCGCGTTGCAATATATGGAATGCGTGGCGGACGATGTGAAGCCGGGGAAATGGACTTCCTTTCCGCAGAGCGTGAAGCTGAAGGCAGGCGAGACGGTGATCTTCGCCTGGATTATTTACAAGTCGCGAGCGCATCGCGACAAAGTCAACGCCAAGGTGATGAAGGATCCGCGTTTGTCGAAGTTTATGGATCCGAAAGCAATGCCATTCGATATGAAGCGGATGATTTACGGCGGCTTCAAGAAGCTGGTCCAATACTAAGCCGGCTCGCTTAAAACAAATCGCGGCCATCTGAAACGCAGCATCTCTGAGCGAGGTCGACCATGGACGAAGATTTGCAAAGCATGTCGCGCGAACAACTCATCGATGAAGCGATTAAACTACGCAGTGGCATTCGCGCGCATCGCGACAGCACTGAACATGAACTATGCTGGCATCACCCCGAACTGTGGGCACTGCTGCCGGAGAAAACGGATTCGATTCCCGTCGTGCCGGAGTGGCCGCAATTCATGGCCGGTTGCATTCGTTATCGCCAATCCCTCGATCGTCAGTTGCCGGGCGCCCCGCGAACAAACAAATCTTTTGAAAGTTGAGTCGATGAAATTCTGGATTGTGTTGTTGAGTCTGATTGCTGCTCCCGCGGTTGCGGCTGAAAACTGGGTGCAGTTTTTGGGCAAGGCCAGCCAGGAACTGCAAATCAAACAAGCGAAAGTCGAAAAGCAATACGAGCTGTCGAAGCAGGAGCGCTACGAAGTCGATAAGGCAAGCGGCAAACTGGTTTTCTACTCCGGCGGGGTGGCGACCGCCTCCACTCCCTTTCAAGCCATCGGCTCCTATGCGCCGCAAAACGAGAGCTGGGTCTGGTCCTGGGCCAACGAAGGCGTCGACCCGACACACACCGCGCGCATGAAGGCTGTCGCCGATTACGGCAAGGCGCATGAATTTGTGCAATTGACCGAGCCGATCTGGCGCGCGAGCGAGGACGATGGGTGGGCAATGGCTGGCATCGCGACCCACCTACTGCAAGCGGAAGGCGTATACCGCATTCAATTGGAAAACGGTCTGGTGATTTTTCTGCTCCTGGAAAAAATCCAAAAAGGCGGACCATGAAGCCCCTCAAAATCGGGCATAAATATGATTTCACAACGCGAGGCGCGGTGAGCTCCGACGCCTCCGGTATAGTCACAGCTTCGTAATTCCATCTTTGAAAGTATGCAGCGCATTCTGGTACTCGATTCGGGTGTGGGCGGTCTTTCAGTCGCCGGTGCCGTTCGAGAAGCGCTGCCCGACTTGGCGATGGTCTATCTCGCCGACAACGCCTGGTTTCCCTACGGCCAACGCGGCGAAGCCGACCTTATTGGACGCCTGGTGCATCTGGTCGATGCGGCACTCGAAGACTATCCCTGTGACGCAGTGGTGGTTGCTTGCAATACCGCAAGCACCATTGTCCTGAATGCGCTGCGTGCGCGCTTTCCGCACCCGATCGTGGGAGTGGTGCCACCTATCAAGACAGCGGGCGAAGTCTCGCAAACGCGCGTGATCGGATTGCTTGCCACCGAAGCCACCGTCACGCGCGACTATGTGAAGAATCTGGTTGAACAGTTCGCCGCCGATTGCACGCTTGTTTCCGTCGGCTCGCCGCGCTTGGCGGAAATGGCAGAGGAAAAACTACGCGGCGAATCGGTCGACCCGGAAACGTTGCGCACGATCCTCCAACCATTTTTCGGTGTGGGTGCGCCTTCCGTCGATACCGTCGTATTGGGCTGCACGCACTACCCATTAGTGTTGGATGAATTGCGCTCCGCGTCACCTTCGCATGTGCGCTGGCTTGATTCGGCGCCGGCGATCGCGCGTCGCGTCG
>DATEEW010000124.1:0-2807 GCA_035280965.1 Burkholderiales bacterium | reverse complement strand
GCCGCCAGCGGTGACGGGCCGGAAACAAAATCCTTGTTTCGGCCTGCAGTACGGAGGCCAAGTAGCTCAGTCGGTAGAGCAGAGGATTGAAAATCCTTGTGTCGGTGGTTCGATTCCGCCCTTGGCCACCACTCCCTACATTCCGATTGAGTTGCAAGCGGATTTCGCCGTGCGTCGCGCGGCAAAATCGAACCCGAGGCGGTTCGATTCCGCCCTTGGCCACAACTCTTTTAGTTTTCCCGCCAGGCGCGACGCAGGTAGGCGGTGATCGGCTCCATCCAGTAGTCGAGCACGCTGCGATCCGAGGTCTTGATATAGATTTCGGCGGGCATTCCGGCGAGCAACTGCAAGTCACCCGCTTCCTTCAACGCTTCCGGCGTGATGGAAACATGCGTGCGGTAATAGGGTTCGTTGGTCGCTTTATCGGATAAGCGATCAGCGGAAATGTAGACGACCGTTCCCATTACGGTGGGCGTGATCCGTTGCTTATACGCGGTCAACCGCACGTCCACTTCGGCGCCCAAGCGAACGTGCGCGACATCGTCCACCCTCATCGGCGCTTCTACGAGTAAAGTTTTTTCCAGGGGCACGATGTCCAGTAGTGGATCGCGGGGCCCAATGACTGCGCCGACGGTAAACACGCGTAAATCGACTACTTCCCCGTCGATTGGCGCAACGATGCGTTGCCGGGTTTGGGCATCCAAAGAGGGGCGCAAACGTTCCTCGATATCAAACAGGCGATTTGTGCTTTCCGAAAACTCATTCGCCGCCGTTTGCATGTAGTTATTCCGCGCTGAAACGATGCGCAGTTCGATATCGGTAATGCGCCCCTTCGTTTTTGCGCGTTCAGCGCGATGCTCAGCCGCGCGCGACTCGTAATCGGCCAGGGCGCGATCCAGCATCATCACGCGTGTTTTCTGAACGTAGTTCTTTTCCGCCAAAATTTGGTTATACGAGAGTTCTTCGCGTTGCAGCTTGACTGCGCGTTCCTCGGCAACTACTTGCGCGCTCAAAGCATCTGCTTCGCGATGGCCTTCGGCGATTTGATCTCGCAGCAAGCGTACCTGATCGTCGAGCACTTGGCGGCGCGCAACGAAGAGTGCCCGCTCATGCTGCAATACTTCGGAGACCTTCGAGTCGGTGCGCCGGGCGAGCAGCGATTCCGGATAGTCGATTCCCGCCGCTACGGTCTTCTCTGCGTTAAGCCGCGCTTGTCTGGCAAGTTCGGCATCATGTTGCTGACGCAGCAGTTCCAGATTGGCATCGACTCGCACATCATCGAGTACCAACAAGGATTGCCCGGCAATCACCTTCTGACCATCGCGCACCAGAATTTCTTTGACGATGCCGCCTTCCTGATGCTGCAGCGTCTTGCGATTCATATCGACCTTGACTACACCAGGCGCGATGACCGCTCCGGACAGCGGTGCGAACACCGCCCAGGTTCCGATACCGACGATGAATATCAAAATGATGAGCAGGCCGGCGCGGCGAAGATTGCGTAAATCGCCATGCTCGTCGAGTTCGAGGTCGGGAACCAACCATGGCTGCACGCGTAACCACCAAGTTTTCACGCGGCCCATTTCAGCCTCCCGCACGCGCAGCAACCGGCGTGACCTGCGAAACGTTGCGCGCGACTTTGGCCATGATTTCGCTACGCGGTCCGAAGACCTCGATCGCTCCTTCGCGCAGAACCAACATCTTGTCCACACCGGAAAGAAGAGAAGGTCGGTGCGAAATCACGAGGAGGGTCACGCCGCCCGCCTTCAGTTCTTGCATTGCGTGCAACAGGGCTTCTTCACCTTCGCTGTCTAAATTGGCGTTGGGTTCGTCGAGCACCACCAGACGCGGATTGCCATAGAGCGCACGTGCGAGCGCGATGCGTTGGCGTTGACCGCCGGACAGAACCGCGCCGCCATCACCGATTTGCGTGTCGTAGCCCTGGGGTAGACGCAAGATCATCTCGTGCGCGTGTGCGCGTTGCGCGGCTGCGATTACTGCTTCGGAATCCACATCTCCAAGTCGGGCAATGTTTTCAGCAACGGTCCCAGCGAATAGCTCGACGTCCTGGGGCACATAGCCGATATGGGGGCCGAGTGTTTCCCGAGGCCAGAGCGCAACATCTGCCCCGTCTAGACGCACGACACCGCTGAGTGGTTTCCACACGCCGACAATCAGCCGAGCGAGCGTCGATTTGCCCGAAGCACTGGGGCCCACGACGGCAACCGAATCCCCCGCCTCAATTTGAAATGAGATGCCTTTGATAATCGCGCGATCCTGACCTCGTAAGCCGAACACCAAGCGTTCGACATGCACCGCGCCGGTGGGCGCCGGCAAATCGACCGGCTGCGCGCTTGCGCCGCGCTCTTTCAACAACCCATCCAATCGTGCATAGGCAGCACGCGCATCGACCAGACTTTTCCAGCCGCCGATCATCGCTTCGACCGGGGCGAGGGCGCGACCGAGAATGATGGTGGCTGCCATCATCACACCCGCCGACACGTGTTGATCGATGACGAGGTATCCGCCCACGGCCATCATCACGCACTGGATGAACTGCCGCGCAAATTTCGTAAAAGCGGTCATCAAGCCGGAGCGCTGCGAAGTCTCGGCTTGCACTTCGATGACACGGCCGTTCAGATTTTCCCACTTGCGCCGTACCGATTCCTGCATGCCCAGCGCGCTCACGACCTCAGCATGCCGAATGCTGGAATCGATAAAGCGCGATGCGGCCCGTGAATTCGCTTGCAGTTTCTCGAATCGCTCGCGTGTCAGACGTTCATTGGCGACGGTCAGGCCGAACAGGC
>DATEEW010000123.1:0-4037 GCA_035280965.1 Burkholderiales bacterium | reverse complement strand
ATGAATCAAAGCGGACGCTCAGGGTGCCCGCCGCGCGGTTTTCATGTTCGGCGATTAAAGTGATCATTTGTGCGCGCTGTTCCGTCGGTTCGGTTTCCAAGTTTGCGCCGGCAGCATAGCCGCGCCAGCCGTAACGCTGTTCGACTAACTCCGATGCCGCGCGTAAGTCCTCGTTGCTTTGTGCGATGCAGGCGCGCATGCCGGATCGCAAATCTTCAAGTTTCAAATGTTCGGGTTGTGTCAGTTTTGTAGGAGAAGCGGAAAGGACTTTGTCGGTGACGAAGGGGGCGAGGTGACGAGCATGGCACATGGGCGTTCTTTTCATGTGAGGCGTTGAAAGATCGCGGCCTACTGACCAGAAGTAGTAGGCCTTCCTAAGGAGCCATGTTTTAACAGAGTTTTAACGAATTTTTACAATTGCTTCTAATTAAAAACTGTCGGCTAAAAGTGACGAAAATTCGACCAAGACACCCCTAAGTGTCTGACGGGTTTGGTCCTACGCCTTGTAGGCGCGCGCCGACTGCGAGGACGTTCTAGACGTTGTGCCGCAACGCATCGACGATGAGCATCCGGCTCACTCGCCACCCGGGAAGCAGGGAGGCAATAAAGGCGGCCGCGATGCCAACGAAAGCGGCGTTCAGCACGATGGTGGGAACGATGCGGATGTAGGCGGTGTAACCGACATTGGAATTGGGGGGTGGCGGCATAGGAATGCCGATGAATCCAATCAGGGCAGCGATCGCAGAACCCAATGCGATTCCGATCACCGCGCCGATCAGGCCAAGCAACAAGCTTTCGGTGAGCACCATTACAAAAACTTGCCTGCTGCGATTGCCCAACGCACGCACGGTGCCGAACTCACCCTGCCGTTCAAACACCGTCATATTTACCGTGTTGGTTACGCTCAATAAGACCATCACAAGCACGATGAGTTGGAGTACGCCGAACTGACGTTCGTACAAATCCACCGTCTTGAAATAAAAATCGCTCAGTTCTGTCCAGCGACGCAGTTCCAAACCCGTTTGCTTCGCAATAGACTCCAGGCGCGCAGCGCTCGACTCTGTATCGGCGGTCTGTTTCAACCCTGCGACGATGACATTCACTCCGGGCGTGCCGATCAGATCTTGCGCGGCGGGGAGGGTAATCCGCACGGTGCGGCCGTCATAATCTTTAGAAAAGCTGCGGAACACGCCAATCACTTCGAGATCTAGCGTGTTCATCGCACCTTCAGGCGTGTTTGCGATCAAGGTCACCGAATCGCCGGGCGCAAGCTTCAATGCTTTGGCGACGCCCTCACCTAATGTAACGCCCTGTTGATCGGCATCGGTCAATGCGCGTCCTTGGATATACGCGACGAAGGAACCCAGTTTCGCTTCGGTATTTGCTTCGATGCCTTCACCCACAATGCCAAAATCGCTGCGACCGTTGTTGAGCAATCCCTGGAAGTTGAGCCGACCCATTGTCAGCGTAACCGACGGATCGCTGGCGATCGCTTTTTTGAGTTGTTCCGGTTTATCGATCAAAAACGCTTCGGGGCGTCTCGACCCGCTGCCGAAGAATTCTCCTTTGGCGATTTGCAAATGGCCTGTTTGCGAATGAATGGTCGCTTCGCCAAGCTGAAAGAAAATATCCTGTACGAAACCGCCGGTGAGAATGATCCCGGCGACGCCCATCACCACAGCCGCGAGCGTCATTCCGGTTCGGACTTTTTGCCGAAGAACGTTGCGCCAACAAAGAGAGAGAATGTCGCCCACTTGCGCGCGTATTTGCTATGTCGAAGCGCGTCGACGATCTCTAGCCGGGAGGCTCGCCACGCCGGATAAATACTCGCAAGCAAGGTTGTGGTCACCGCCAATAAGGATGCGTCGAACGCAAGGCGAAGTGTGACGAGCACTTCACCGGTAAAACCATGCGCCATACCCGGAGGCGGTGGCATGGGAATACCGATGGCGGACACAACCAGTGCTAGAAGCGCGCCCACGATCAGCCCCACCGTTCCTCCTATGACGCCCAGCGCGAGGCCTTCGCCCATGAATTGTCTGAGGATCTGTACGCGGCGCGTCCCCAGCGCCAGCGAAGTGCCGATCTCGCTCGTGCGTTCCAGCACGCTCATAGTGAGCGTATTGGAAATGCTCAATACGATAATGATCGCGATAATCAGCTTCATCACGCCTACTTGCTTGGAGAAAAGGCTAACCGTTTTATTGTAGAAATCGGCCATTTCATACCATGGCGTCACTTCCAGTTTGGTCGGACCGAGGATTTCCCGAACTTGCGTCAATACTTCATCGGTGCGCTGTGTTTCTTTCAAACACAACACCCAGAGATGGGCGCCTTGGACCCGCAATAGACTTTGTGCCGTCGAAAGTTCGAGCTGCAACGCGGCATCGTCGAATGGTTTGCTGATTGTCGCAAAGATGCCTTTGACACGCGCTTCAACCGCGTTGATGCCGCCTGATTTGGTATTGGCGACGATGATCACCTGATCGCCCACCTTGGCGCCCAGGTTTGCGGCTAGTCCTTCGCCGAGCATGACGCTGTTCTGATCGCCCGCGGCCAATGCCTGGCCGGCGCGTATATCGGTCTGCGTCGCCAACCGGCCTTCGCGCTCCGCATCGATTCCTTCACCTATAAAGGAAAGCGTCGTTTCACCCAAACTGATCAACCCGGAGAAAGCGAGACGAGGGGCCAGCGTTTCAACTTCGGGGAGTGCCTCAATCGCCGTACGCTCTGGTGAGTTGGCTGGCAGTAGAAATCGAAAGGGATCCGCCTGCCCGTCTTCCAGGTACCCGGCGCGCACAATCTGCATATGCCCCAAACGCGAGCGAATGGTGTCTTCGCGCATGGCCCAGTAAATCCATTCGATGAAACCGGCTGCGAGCATGAGCGCAACGACGCCGAAAGCGACTGAGGAAATACCAGTGAGGCTGCGCCGCCGATGCCGAAACACATTGCGGAACGCGATTAAAAGATCGGTAGAGAATGCGCCGAACAGGGCTGACGCGGGCGGCAAGCGCATCGATCAACGCAAATGAATTGAGGGCGTCGATAGTATCATCCGCCCCTACCTGCTGCGATACGCCGGACCGCGGGGCTCAACGAATCTTCAGCGAACGAATTTATTGACGTGAACGGTTTCGAATATGAAAAGGCGTTTTCGCGCAATCTCGGTTGGGTTACCGAGGCTGAGCAGGCACGTCTGCGCCGGTCGCGCGTGGCGATTGCCGGTCTCGGCGGTGTTGGAGGTTTGCATCTACTGACGCTGGCGCGTTTGGGTGTAGGCGCTTTCAACGTGGCCGAATTCGATTTGGCCAATTTCAATAGGCAGATCGGCGCTGGCATGCGCAGCCTTGGTCGCTCAAAGCTCGAGGTGATGATAGAACTGGCGCGCGATATCAATCCCGAACTGGATATTTGTGTTTTTCCGAGCGGAGTACAGCGCGACAACGTCGACGACTTTTTGCGCGACGCCGACGTCTATGTGGATGGGCTCGACTTCTTTGCGTTAGAAGCGCGTCGGGTCACCTTCAATGCCTGTACCCGGCTCGGTGTGCCGGCTCTCACTGCCGCGCCGTTGGGAATGGGCGTCGCGGTCCTTAATTCCTACCGGGTCGAATGAGCTTCGAAGACTATTTTCAGCTCGAAGGCCATAGCGAAGACGAGCAGGCCTTGCGCTTCTTGTTGGTTTATCGCCCGCGATGTTGCCAATGGGTTATTTGGCTGATCGCGGTCGGGTCAACCTGGCGGAACGCCGGGCTCCCTCCACAGTAATGGCTTCTCAGCTATGCGCCGGTGTCGCCGCGACCGAAACCCTGAATATCTTGTTGCGGCGCGGAGGCCTGCTCGCCGCGCCATGGGGATTACACTTCGACGCCTATCGCAATCGCTTGAAAAAAACCTGGCGCCCGGGCGGCAATCGCAATCCGAATCAGCGCCTCGCACTGCGCATCGCGCGCAGTCGATTAAGAACTCTCAAACAGGGATCCTGAGATGACCGCGCCGACTCGAAACGTATTGCTCGAAATTCTCGACTTGGG
>DATEEW010000122.1:0-4139 GCA_035280965.1 Burkholderiales bacterium | reverse complement strand
CCTCGCCGCTCACATAAATCACTTTGCGTTTAGCGCCCATTTCAGCAAGGGCCTGCAACAACAAAGTCGATTTGCCAATTCCCGGATCGCCGCCGATCAAGACCACTTGTCCGGCAACCAATCCACCGCCGAGTACACGATCGAATTCAGGAATTCCGGTAGGCATGCGCGGCGATTCGACGCTTCCAATTTTCGCCAGCGAAGTCAGTGCGGAGTTTTTAGCGAGTCCACTGTAACGATGCGAGGTCGGCGCAGCTTCCGCGACGCTTTCGACCATCGTATTCCAGGCGCTGCAATGCGGGCATTGACCCTGCCATTTGGTGGAATGGCCGCCGCACTCAGTGCAGATGTAAATCGATTTGCTCTTAGCCATCGATGTCGCGGTTTTGAGGATTGCGTTTTGGCAATCGTTCTTTAACTACTTTCGTACCAACAAGGGGAGTTCCCCTTGTATATCCCCCCTCCCGCTTTGGTAAGGAAGTGCAATCCCTTGTATATCCCCCGTTTAAAAGCGGCGAACATAGTCCCTTGTATATCCCCGACACGCCAACGCGAGGTATGCACAACCTGCTGATCATTTCTTAGCCTTGTTCCACTTGTGGCACACGCGCGGCGAGCCCGCAAAACAATTCGTAGCTGACCGTACCAGCCGAGAGCGCCACTTCATCGGCGGACAACCCTTCGCCCCACAAAGTGACGGGCGTGCCCACTCCCGCTTCGGGTATATCGCTCAAGTCGACAGTAATCATGTCCATCGAGACGCGACCGACGGTTCGCGTACGTTTCCCATTCACGAGAACGGGCGTACCCGTGGGTGCATGACGTGGGTACCCATCTGCGTAGCCGCACGCTACGACTCCGATCCGCATCGCCTTTTCCGCTTTGAACACGCTGCCGTAGCCAGTGCTTTCGCTCATTCTCAATTCCTGCACCGCGATGAGCGCGCTGCTCAGCGTCAACGCGGGCTGCAATCCGATTTCTTCAGCGGTTTGGTTGTCGAAGGGCGCTCCGCCGTAAAGCATGATGCCTGGTCGCGCCCACTCGGCATGCGTCTGCGGATAACGCAGCAGCGCGGCGGAATTAGCCAAGCTTGCGGCGAAATTGAGGTTTGCAGTGGCCTTGTTGAATCGTTTGAGCTGCTCGGCGATGCCGGCAGGACCGTCCGCATCGGCGAAGTGCGTCATGAGTGTTATCGCACCGACCACGTTGCAACGCTGCAATCGTTCCAGCGCTTGCGGAAATGCGGCAAGCGAAAAACCGAGGCGGTTCATGCCGGTGTTCAACTTTAGATAGACCGGCACCTGAGTAGGTAATCCACTCAGTTCCAGCATCTGAATCTGAGCTTCGTCATGTACGACAACCGATAAGGAATGCTCGCTAAGCAGCGGCAAATCGGTCATGTCGAATATGCCCTCCAGCAGCAGGATCGGTTGGCGCACACCGGCTTCCCGCAAGCGCACCGCTTCGTTGAAATCCAACAGAGCGAAGCCATCGGCGGCTTCGAAGGCGCGTGCTGCGCGCAGCAGGCCATGACCGTAGGCATTGGCTTTGACGACGGCCCAGACTTTGGAACCGGCACAACGGGCGCGTGCGAGCGCAAGATTGGCGCGCAACGCGCTTTGATTGAAGGTAGCGCGTATGGGACGAGGCATAGGTCGAGTGCGAAAACTAGGAAACGTCTTTCAGACGCTGTTTGGCGAAATCGATGAAGGTATTGACCAATCGAGAACGGAATTTTTCTTTCGGGTACACCATCGACAAGGTACGTAGCAATTTGGGTTCGAGCGGAATAGACACCAGTTCGCCGAGCCGCTGTTCTTTGGCGACCGTGACGCGCGAAAGAATGCCGAATCCCAAGCCGGTGCTGATCACGCCTTTGATTGCTTCAGAACTGCCCAACTCCATGATGATGTCCAACTCCGAATCGGCGACTCCCGCTTTGCTCAAATAAAGGTCAGTGAATTCGCGGGTGCCAGACCCCGATTCTCGCCGTACAAAGGCGTGCCCAACCAGCTGCTTAGGGGATACGGATTTGAGCTTGGCCAGCGGATGTTTGGGCGCGACGATCAGTTGCAATTCGTCCTCGCACACTACTTCGGTTAGCAACGAGGGTTGATGCGTAGGCGCTTCGATGAGCCCGACGTCCAATGTATGTTCGGCCACGCGACCTTCAATAGCCTCGGAGTTGCCCACAGTCAATTTGGGTTGCACTTCGGGATTCTGTGATTTGAACTCGCCCAAGACACGCGGGAGCATGAATTCCGCAATGGTCATGCTTGCGCCGACGAGCAGCGGGCCAGAAAGACGGCCGGTCATTTCGCGCAATCGCGTATCGAGTTCGGCGGACAGCGACAGAATCTTTTCAGCGTACTTCAGCACCACGTCACCCGCCGGGGTAAGGGAAATTTTGCCATGCCCCCGTTCGAACAGGCGGGTATTGAAATGCTCTTCCAACTGCTTGATTTGAAACGTTACGGCGGGCTGCGTCATGAAAAGCACATCGGCCGCCTTAGTAAAGCTCATCTGCTTCGCCACGGCGTGAAATACCTGGAGTCTACGGTCTGCCATTGGAGGTCTTGTTGTAGGCGGAGCATCCGCCGGATGGCCTCAATTCAATCATAAATCGGCTTATAGACCAAACTTATGATGGGCCGCGAAAACCTCCCCGGTTTGTCGCCGGGTGATAAGGCCATGGTATAAACCCTGTCCGATAAACCTCCGTCACCGCCCTCAAATCAGCAGGCGCGATCGGCAAATACCATCATCTCCCTGCTCGGCAAGGTCATCCCCTTTCGAATTCGATGAAACGCGGTTTCTACACCATCATGGCGGCGCAGTTTTTTTCGTCGCTCGCCGATAACGCGCTCCTCATCGCTGCAATCCTATTGCTCACCCAGTTATCGGGTCCGGCGTGGCTGATACCTTTGCTGAAATTCGGTTTCACCATTTCTTATGTCGCGCTGGCGGCCTTCGTCGGCGCCTTTGCCGACTCGATGCCCAAGGGCCGCGTCATGTTCATCACCAATCTGGTGAAAGTCGGCGGCTGCATCATGATGTTTTTTTATGCGGCTTTCAGTGCACTGGGCATTTCCCCACATGTGGCGGTATTGGTCGCCTACGCCGTTGTGGGATTGGGAGCGGCCGCGTATTCGCCGGCTAAGTACGGCATTCTCACCGAACTCTTGCCGGCTCGACAGTTGGTCGCCGCGAACGGCTGGATCGAAGGTCTTACCGTCACCTCAATTATTTTGGGCACCTTATTGGGTGGCGCACTCGTGAGCGAAGCTGTTTCATCGCGTTTGCTTGCGTTCGATTTTCCTTATTTCAATATGGGCGTGGACACCGCTGGAGAAGCAGCCATTCTGCTTATCATGCTGGCCTATGGCATCGCCGCGCTCTTC
Organism: Burkholderiales bacterium; assembly: GCA_035280965.1. Classification (GTDB taxonomy): domain Bacteria; phylum Pseudomonadota; class Gammaproteobacteria; order Burkholderiales; family SG8-39; genus DATEEW01. The sequence continues at coordinate 738 of DATEEW010000122.1, read as the reverse complement.
AATCTTTATATTCCCGACACCGGCGTCGATCATCACGTGCCGAGCAAGAATCCCCTCTACCTGTTGCACGATTTTTATCACTGCTGCAACTTGCTATGGCGCGACAAGCTCGGACAAATCTCGCTCGCCACAACAACCTTATTCTGGGGTGCCGGCGCGACTTTGCAGTTCATTGTGCTCGAGTGGGCGCGCGTCGCTTTGAACTACCCACTCTCCAAAGCCTCGATGTTGCAGGGCGTGGTCGCAGTCGGCGTCGCAGTCGGCGCCATTATCGCGGCGCGTATCGTGCCGCTACGTCGCGCGCCTTCCGTCCTGCCCTTCGGTACCGCTATGGGATTGATCGTCATCGTAATGGTGTTTGTGCACGACGTGCGCATCGCCATCCCCCTCATGATTATGATCGGCGGCATGGCGGGGTACTTTGTCGTGCCGATGAACGCGCTACTACAACATCGGGGTCACATCTTGATGGGGGCGGGTCACTCGATCGCCGTGCAGAACTTTAACGAGAACCTTTCCATTCTGATCATGCTGGGCTTGTACGCCCTGATGATCAGTCTGCACTTGTCGATTTACACCGTGATCGTGCTATTCGGGCTTTTTGTAAGTGGCTCGATGGTGCTGGTACGCAGGCGCCATCTCTACAATCTGAAGCATCAAGATCCGCTGCAACAACTAAGCATCATGCGCATGCCTGACAAGAAGCGGCGCGACCGCTGACCGCTATAGCACAATCGG
>DATEEW010000121.1:0-4866 GCA_035280965.1 Burkholderiales bacterium | reverse complement strand
ACATGCAATCGCCGCGCACCTTGTGCGAGCCAGTGTCGCGCCATGCCGACCGGATCTTCGGAGAACACGGTCGCATCGCTCATATCGCCTTGCTTCAGCCGGACACAGCGGCCGTCTTTGATATCAATTGCGGGGATGATTACCATCGCGCAGGTTTCGCGTGGGAGAGGTGGATTGAGAAGGTCGAAAACAGGTGGTCGACTAAGCGTTCCGGAACACTATTTAAACAGCGAGTCCCGCCGTATGCATTTTTCGGGTTGGAACTGGACGGGAAAAATGGTATCCCGCCCTACCGCTCAGGTAAAGGGGGTAAACGGAATTGCATGGGAAACACATGGCTCTCTACGGCCACTTCGGTAAGTTTTGCCTCAACCAGAGGGAAATCGCCCATGCAAGCCGCTCCACCGAGCTTTTGAATACCACAGCGATCGGCTCCGTCCGCTTGGATAAATTCGAACCTCCCCGACCTTGTGCTGCGCGGCTTATTAGTACGCCTTATACACCGGCCTTCGTTTCAGGGCGTCCAGGAAACGAAGTTGGACAATAAGCGCAAACCGGCGTGATGGCTTTTTTCCGGGTGAAATTGCACGGCGAAAATATTGTCTCGCGCAACGGCGCAAGTGAAGGGGAAAGCGTATTCCGACTGGCCGCTCACCAGACTTGCTTCACTGCTTTCCACGTAATAACTGTGGACGAAGTAAAAACGATCGCCGTCGGGAATGCCGCTCCACATCGGATGGGCACGCTGACGGACCTCGTTCCAACCCATATGCGGCACTTTCAATCGCTCGCCCGCCGGCGTCTGCATCGCCTCGTGCGGGAAGCGACGCACATGGCCGGGAAGAATCGCTAAACCGTCGACTCCGCCACCTTCTTCGCTGCGCTCGAAAAGCATTTGCAAGCCGATGCAGATGCCCAGAAAGGGCTTCGTTTCTGCGGCGCGCAGCAAAGCGGGGCGCAAACCTCGATCATCCATTTCGCGCATGCAGTCGCGCATTGCTCCTTGACCGGGAAAGACGACGCGATCGGCCGCCAGCACTTCGGCCGCATCGGCCGTCACTCGCACATCGGCCCGCGGGGCGACGTGTTCGATGGCCTTCGACACGGAGCGCAAGTTGCCCATTCCATAGTCGACTACCGCGATGCGATTCATGCTTGGGAATAACCTAATAAGCGGATAGCGATCATCGAGCTGACTTGGGGGATATACAAGGGGGCATCGCCCGCTTGTTCATTTCGAGGCCCGTTCCATATTCGTAGAAGGCGATGCGATCCATCCGGCCTAAGCGCTTAGAGGGCGCCCTTCGTTGAAGGAATTACGCCCGCCTGACGAGAATCGGCCTCCAACGCCATGCGCAAAGCGCGCGCGAAGGCTTTGAAGATCGTTTCGCATTGATGATGCGAATTCGCGCCCCGAATATTGTCGATGTGCAGGGTCGCCAGCGCATGGTTCACAAAACCCTGAAAGAACTCGTGCACCAGATCCACATCGAACTCGCCGATCAGCGGCCGTGTGAAGTCGACATGAAATTCCAGACCTGGCCGCCCGGAAAAATCGACGACGACACGCGACAAGGCTTCATCGAGCGGCACATAGGCGTGACCGAAACGACGCAATCCTTTTTTGTCGCCCGCGGCTTTTGCAAAGGCCTGACCCAGCGTGATGCCGATATCTTCAACGGTGTGATGTGCATCGATGTGCAAATCGCCCTTGGCTTTGATTTCCAGATCGATCAAACCGTGCCGTGCAATCTGATCGAGCATATGGTCCAGAAAAGGCACGCCGGTATCCAGGACGGACTTGCCGGTGCCGTCCAGATCGATCGAAATCGAGATCTGGGTTTCTTTGGTATTGCGAGTGACTTGAGCGGTTCTCATATCGGTCCTTAGACGGATTCCTGCAACGCCTCGAGCAGGCGCTGATTTTCTTCCGGCGTGCCTACGGTAAGGCGTAGACATTGATCAAGCAAGGGGTGCCCCCCGTGCAAATTGCGAATCAGCACACCACGCGCTTGCATTTCACCGTAGGTTTTATTCGCATCGGCGACCCGCACCAGGATGAAATTCGCCTCGCTGGGAAACGCTTCAAGGCCCTTGAAAGTCGCTAAGGCGGCAAAAAGTTTCGCGCGTTCGGCTTTGATGCGTTCCGCCTGCAAGGTTAGTACATCCAAACGGGAAAGCACTTTTTCGGCGACGAACTGCGTCATCACATTGACGTTGTATGGTGGGCGCAGTTTATCGAACTGTTCGATCCATTCCGATCGCGCGACCGCGTAGCCAAGCCGAATTCCCGCCAACCCCAGCTTTGATACCGTACGCATCACCATCAAATTCGGATACTGGGCAATGCGGTCCATGAAGCTTTTTCCGGCGAAGGCGTGATAGGCCTCATCCAGCACGACGAAACCCGTGGCTGCATCCAAGATGCGCAGCACCTCGGCCTCCGCGTAGGCATTGCCGGTGGGGTTGTTCGGATATGCGATAAAAATAAGCGCCGGACGATGCGCCTGCATCGCTTCCAAAAACGCTCCCACATCCAGCGAAAAATCGGCCGCAAGCGGCACGCCCACATAGCGCATGCGCGAATAGATCGCGTTCATCCGATACATCGCGAAGGAAGGCTCGGGCGCCAACATCACGGCGCCAGGACGAGCCAGCGTCTGGGCGATCATGGTGATGATTTCATCGGAACCGTTGCCGAGCAGCAAGCCCATATCGGCCGGCAGCGCGAAAGCTTCGCGCAGGCGCGCCTTCAATTCGGGCGCGTTCGGATTAGGATAGCGATTCAAGGGCAGCGATGCCGCGACCGCACCCACCGCCTCGCGCAAGTCCGGCGGCAAGCCGTAGGGGTTCTCCATCGCATCCAGCTTCACCATGCCGGTCGCCGGCGCGACGTGATACGCCTTCAGCTCAAGAATGTCTTCGCGCACCAGTTCGCCCAAAGCGGAAGCCAATGCTTGCGACACGGAATCCCGCTTCATGGCTTCAGACGATATTCGGCGGAGCGGGCGTGCGCCTGCAGACCTTCGCCATGCGCCAGCGTGGAGGCAATGCGGCCCAGCGTATCGGCGCCCTCTTGGGAGACCTTGATCATGCTCGAGCGTTTTTGAAAATCGTAAACGCCTAGAGGCGAAGAGAAGCGCGCGGTCCGCGAGGTCGGCAGAACGTGGTTGGGGCCCGCGCAATAGTCGCCCAGCGCTTCGGAAGTGTAGGGGCCCATGAAAATCGCGCCGGCATGCTTGATTTTATTCGCCCAGATCTCCGGGTCGCGCACCGATAACTCCAGATGCTCGGGCGCGATGCGATTGGCAATATCGCAAGCTTCGTCCAGATCGCGCACCAGAATCAACGCTCCTCGATTGGCGAGCGAGGTCGCAATCGTTTCCTTGCGCGGCATGGACGCCAGTTGACGTTCGACGCTGGCCGCTACGCGGTCAATGAATTCGGCGCTCGGCGAAATCAAAATCGCCTGCGCGACTTCGTCGTGCTCAGCTTGGGAAAACAAATCCATGGCGATCCAGTCCGGATCGGTTTCACCGTCGCACACCACCAGTATTTCTGAAGGACCCGCCACCATATCGATGCCCACGACACCAAACACGCGACGTTTCGCGGCAGCCACATAGGCATTGCCGGGACCGACGATTTTGTCGACGGCAGGTATCGTTTCAGTGCCATAAGCGAGCGCACCGACAGCTTGCGCGCCGCCGATCGCAAAAATACGATCGACTTCGGCTATCGCCGCCGCGGCCAATACCAATTCATTCTTCTCGCCGCCGGGCGTGGGCACCACCATGATCAACTCTTGCACGCCAGCCACTTTTGCAGGCAGCGCGTTCATGAGCACCGACGAGGGATAGGCGGCTTTTCCGCCTGGCACGTAGAGTCCCACGCGGTCCAGGGGCGTCACTTTCTGGCCCAGCACCGTCCCGTCCGCCTCCGCATAGCTCCACGATTCCATGCGTTGTTTGCTGTGATAACGGCGCACGCGATCAGCGGCTTGTTCGAGCGCATTGCGTTGCACGGCCGGCAAATTTTTCAGCGCGGCTTGCAATTCACCGCGCTCGATTTCCAACGCTGCGACGCTGGCGGCTTGGACACGATCGAAACGTTGCGTGTATTCCAGAACCGCCGCATCGCCCCGCGCGCGTACATCGGCGAGAATGCTTGCGACGGTGCGATCGACGTTTTCGTCTTGCGCAGCCTCGATCGCGGTCAGCGCCGCGAGCTGCGCATCGAAGTCGGCTTGAGTAGTGCTCAGTCGTTTCATTTCAAGCGACTTTGCGATCGATGGCCGATTCGAAGGCTTCGATCACCGGCTGAATGAGCTTGCGCTTCAATTTCAGCGCCGCCTGATTCACGATGAGTCTCGAACTGATGGGCATGATCTCTTCGACGGCTTGCAGATTGTTCGCCTTTAAAGTGCCTCCGCTACTGACCAAATCCACAATGGCGTCGGCCAGGCCGACCAGCGGCGCCAATTCCATGGATCCATAGAGCTTGATCAGATCGACATGGACGCCTTTGGCGGCGAAATGTTCTCGCGCCGTCTGGATATATTTCGTTGCGACTCGCAGGCGCGCGCCTTTGCGCACCGCGTTGAGGTAGTCAAAGCCGTTCGGAACCGCGACCATCATCCGGCATTCGGCGATTTTCAAATCCAGGGGTTGATACAAACCCTCTCCGCCGTGCTCGATAAGCACGTCCTTGCCCGCGATACCTAGATCGGCGGCCCCATATTGGACATAGGTGGGTGTGTCGGTGGCGCGAACAATCACGAGTCGCACATCTGGCCGGTTGGTACCGATGATGAGCTTGCGCGAGGTCTCGGGATTCTCCAATGGAGCGATCCCGGCAGCGGCGAGC
>DATEEW010000120.1:0-5229 GCA_035280965.1 Burkholderiales bacterium | reverse complement strand
CTTGACCGCCATTTCAATCAGCGTGCGGAACTCCACTTTCAGTTCCTGCAGCGGCCGCTGTTCGGCTTCAATGAAATGAGGTTGCCAGTAGCGCGCAATGCGCCGGCCGGCGTCCGCAAAGATCAATCGAGTGGAGGCTTCCAGTCGGTTGACGTGAACGAAAGCTGTACGAGGTGCCGGAATCGCATGAAAGTAGAGGTAGTTGAACAGCGCCTGCTCGTCGATGGCGTGTCCGAGGCGCTTCGCCAGCACATCGGCCCGGTCGCAAAAATACAAGCTCCCGTCCTGCTCGCTGTGACACATCGCTTCGGCGGCGAAACGATCGGTGTAGAGCAGCGCTTGACGCGTGAGTGCGTCCAGCACCACGATTGAAAAGTTGCCGCACAGTTGCTCGACCGCAGTGGAGCCGTTTTGGCGATAAGCCGTGGCGAAGGTTTCCGCGCCGATATAACCATCACCGATGCGCGGATGCCCGATGCAGGCAACGACTAATTGAGCGTCGCTATAAAGCTGCGCACGAGGGCCGGCCAATTGCAGCGCGTAGCCTTTGCCCTCCAAACTTAGACCGGTTCCCGCATCGGTCGGTGAGGCGAAGGGACCTTCGAATTCTCTTGGGTTGAAGCGACCGTAGATCATCAGCAGTTTATTTTTTTCAAAAGTGCGCTCGGCGGTTCAAGGCGCGACCGGCTCGGCCTGTTCTTTTTCGCCGACGCGCCGCAGCCCTTTCTTGAGCAAATGGCGCAACAGCAACCAAGGCGGCATCCGCAGCCATAGCGAGCGGATGTATAGCATCAAACGCGCACTCCTCACCATCGGGTTTGGTTTGCGGTCTGGATTGCAGGGCGGTAAGGCGGCTCGTGTCAGAGCATCCATCGTGGTGACGATCAAATACGAGGGCGCTTGAGTGTCGAAGAACTCCGACGGCACGGGAGTATCGAAATACGCCCGCGCGTAGCGGAGCGCGTACCAAAGCGGCCGTTGCATTTCATGTAACTCCGCGCGCGCCTCCAGGCGGTTCCAGAAGCCAGAGGCAGAGCCGAAGGCGCGCAATAGCCCGTCGATATCGGCCAGTTCGCGCATGCGATCCGAGAGGTCGGAGTCTTGAAACAAGTGGGCGCAAGCATGCAATACCTGATCTTCGGGGCAGAGCACTAAAAAAGGCGTTCCCTCGATGCGCCGCGAGGCATCGAACAAGCCTTCCGCGTCGGGCTGAATACGTCCGGTGAGGGGCAAGATGGTGTGGTGCACATCCAGTTCGAGCGGATGGCTCGCATAACGCATCGGCGGCAACTCATGCGACCAAGCGCGGTAGTAGTGCTGATCGTAGGGGTCCAGCGTTTCGCTTTGCCAGCCGTGGGCGTGAAGGATTTGCTCCACTTCGCCGATGCGGTCGCGCGGGACGATGATGTCTACGTCCGCAAACAGGCGCCATCGGCCACAAGGCAGGTCTTGCAGCATATAGGCTGCGCCCTTCGCCACGATGATCGGCACGTCCAGGGGTGCCAACACTTCAGCAACGCGGTCCAACTCCAAGTGCGCCATCCGATGGCGAAAACGAACGGTGCTTTGTATGGCCTCGAAATGGCGCTCCGCCTCAGGCGGTACAGTGACCTTATTGGCCCTCATCCGCTCGGCGAAGGAACCCAGCATTCCCGCGGACCAGCCGATGCGGATTGCGGTGTCCCAGTCTCGCGCGCTCAAAGCCTCGCCCGACATCCGTCCGTTATAGAGGCCAAGAAAGTGGCGCAGGTGTGAAGGCAGGGATTGCGACATGCGCGCATTTTAGTGCCCCGCGGCGGGTAGGCCACGTGAATATTCGTTGCAGCGCCGTTCTTTAGGCGGCGTGTCGCTCGTCTTGTTGCAGCAAATGGCCCAGGGTGGCGATCGCATCTTCCATATCGCCATAGTGCAGTGTGTAGCAGTCGCATTGATCGATGAGTTGCGCCACCGCTTTATACCCGGCCGGGCCGCGCAATTCGTAGTTAAAAGCGTTCACGGATAACCGCGCGAGTGCACGCGACTTCGGTACCGCCTCCAGCTGAGTCCTCGCGCCGGCGACGTATTGCGGAAACACGATCAAATGAGCTTGAGCGGCTGTACGACGCAGCGCGACCGAATACGCATCGGGGGCCATATGCGCAACCGTCCCTTTCCGCGTTTTAGGGAAAGCAGGACCGAGCACCGCGTCGGCGGAGAAACGACGGATCACCTCAATGGATTCGTTCTTTAATGCGATGGGTCGCAACACCGGTCGCAGTTTGCCGCTATCGCCTTCCACGGCGCCGAATTCGTCGGACAGCAAACGATATCCGCGTTGGGTTAGCCCGGCAGTCAGAGTGCTTTTACCGGAACCCGGCATGGCAGGCAGAACGATGGCACGGCCATCGCGTTCCACAACGCCAGCATGCAAGAGCAGCATGTCGGTGAATCGCTGCGCGATGCCCCAGTTCATTCCCCATTCGAGCATGGGTAAATGTGTAGCCGCATCGAATGCCTCGAAAGGCGTTTCGCCTTCGAGATAAAACTGAATTTGCGGTCGTAGCCAGCGCCGCAGCCCGGGTTGCGGCAGCAGAGTGACCGTGAGATCACAAAATCCGGTCGCCGCTTCGAGCGGAAAGGCGCCGTATACGATCTGAAGAACGGAGGCCAACGGCCTGACACGGGAGCGCACGCGCGCTTTGACATAGCCGAAGTCGAGCGTCAGTCCATCGGAGCGGAGCAGTTCCTCGATCTGTGGAATCGATGCATCGGCCAGCTTCATACCGAGACCGTTTCGCTCTGGATCAAGCGGAGGGAGACTAGTTCTTCGATCAAGCGACGCAGGCTTGATTCGTCCAACACGCTTGCGGCTTCCGCGCCGTAATTTTCGTGAATGAACTGGAGCAAGTCCGGCATATCGAGCGGCTGGCGTTCGAATGCTTCAAATACCAACGCTGCTGCTGCGTTGAGCACGTGCGTTTGCCAGTTGTAAGGATTGAAAACGACGATTTCCTCGTCGTAAGCGCGCACGAACTCCCGTACTGCGGGAACGACAGACCAGCGTGCGGTGTTCAGAACTTAAGGAATTTGGAACCGCTGCTGCCTGAAGCAAGGCCCTGGAGCGAATTCCAGCAAGAGGTTGAAGCGATAGAGCCGGAAGTGGTGTTTTCCATTCCGAACCCGTGAGGCGTGCCGCTTTGATCGACATATGCGACGGCATAGGTCTTCTTGCTCTTCGCGGTTTCGCGGACGTCCGGAGAGCCCTTCAAATAAGACGTCTTGGTTGCCGAGTACTTGCCGTTCGATTTCGTCAGCTTCCAGAAGGTCTGGCCATCGAAACCGAGAAAATATTCGCCGTCCAGATCTGTGAAGTTGGACTTGCCGGGCTTCCGCACTTCTAATTTATAGAGCTGACGTTCCAGCCGATACCAACCATCCGGGCTCGAACTAAAGAGGGGCGCCTTTTTAATGCCCCGCGCCTCGTCGTTGCTGCGCGCCAAACAGACATTGGTGCTTGCTTGGGCCATGGCGCTGCCGGGTACGACAGTCATCACCAAGGGCACAGCAAGGCCCTGCAAGACGCGCCGGCGGGCAGGCGTCTGAAGCTCGGGTTTCGACTTTGTTTGTTCGGGTTGCGTCATATAAATGGTTTCGCTTAACAAGGCCTCTTAAAGCAAGCTTGATGCCGAAGGGAATGCCTTATTTAAGCCATTGATTCTGTTCAAGCAAATTGTGAAAAACTGATACGCATCGATTCCTTTTTCCGCGACCGTAAAAAAAGCCGACATGCATACAACCGGAAAAGCGGGTCTGAGTATGCCCAGTTTTTCGTAACAAGATTGCAAAAGCTTTTAACAGCTTGCCACTTAGTCCCGACCTGCCGCACCAGGGGGCGGGTTGATGAACAAGGCCGCGAAAAGCAGAAGGAAAAACAAAAAACTCAGTCTTGGGACGTCCACCAGGCTATCAAAAAGGCCGACAACCATGAAGCCGCACAGGGCGGCGAGCAAATAGGGCGCGAGCGGATGTGAGCGTGCGCGGCCGAACAACATCCGACCGGCGGCACCGCCCAAGGCCAAACTGAACGCCAAAATGCCCAACCAGCCCTGGTCGAATAGGTAACTCAGCCACAGGTTTTTCATATGCCAGGGCAAGTGGTGCCGGTCGCTAGTGAAAAACCAATAGGCAGGACCTTCGGAGAAATCGCCATTACGCAGCAACTCGCGGCCTTCGCCGTCGACCACGCTCAAGTTGTCGATGCGTAGGCTGAGGCCGCGACTTTGAATGCCGATGGAAAAGAAACAAAGCTTCGGCGCATAAAGCAGCTGTTCCGGATGGCTGCCCACCAAACGCAGCTTCAAGCGTTGCCATTCGCCCGGACGACCTTTGATGCGCGCGTCCGCGTGATAACAAGGGCCGTTGTAAAGCAAATGTTTTTGGCAGACTTCCACTAGCGCAGGCACATCGCGATCGGCCTGTACATCCATGCTTACCAGGATGGGCCCCTTCGGGTCTTGCGCAACTTCCTGGCCGATCCGATAGATCGCGCCATAGCCCAGCATGTGGTTGGGACTGTTCAGCACGAGACCGGTGTCGCCATCCAGGTTTTCCAGTTGATGCACGCCGGGACGATCTTCGCGCGGGACATTCCAAAAATAGGTCGCGGGGAAGCGGCCCAATCCTTTACCGAGCAGCCAATCATCCCAGCCGCGCAAACCTGAAAGGCCGGCGCGCCAATGCATCGCACGTCCTTGGAGATCTTCATTGACCGTTGAGAATCGTTCAGCCACATAAAAGCTGTGCGTGGTGACCGCGGCCAGCCCCGCGATTGTCAGCGCGACCGAAAGCGTCAGCCAAGTCCCGCGCGTATTCGGTAGTGGTGTTTTGAGCGGCGCTGCGTTGAGCGCCGCAAGTGCAAGGGCGGCAACAACAGCCAAGCCCATGTCGGTCAGCGCGGGCTTGCCGGACCAATGAAAAGCGACGAATAGTGCGCTGAGCGGTAATGCGGAAAATATCGTTAATGCAAATGTCGATACAGCCGAAGCTCCGCGCAAATAGGCCAGATACAGTAGTGCCATGGCGATGAAGAATGCGCCGTAGGCCAGGTACGCGCCTTTTGGCAGCAATAGATACATCGCGGTGGCAAGCGCAATGGAGACAGGCGCCAGCAGCAATGCGCGGACGCGCACATTCGGTGCGGTTGAACGCCACAAATGGCTGACGGCCAAGCCGGTGATGAGCAGCCCGCAC
>DATEEW010000119.1:0-2843 GCA_035280965.1 Burkholderiales bacterium | reverse complement strand
AAGGCGCCGCCTGTAAACGCGGCCGCGACATGAACTTCGTACAGAAGATGATCCCGCGATTGGTTCGACTTGTTGAACAGGCACGCGAGCACAACTTTCCGATTTGTTTCGTGCGCACATCCGGCAATCAATGGACTAACTCACCGGTATGGACCGAATTCAAGAACCCCGAGTTGCTGGCCTGCGGCGAAGGCAGCTGGGGCGCCGAATTTCACGCCGGCTTAGAACCGCGACCGGGCGAGATGATCGTGACCAAACATCGTTACAGCGCGTTTATCGGCACCGATTTGGACATGCTCTTGCGCGCCCGCGGCGTGAAGAGTTTACTGGTAACCGGCGTCGGCACCGGCATGTGCGTTTTTCATACCCTGACGATTGGCTTCATGCTGGATTACTACATCACTCTGGTTGAAGACTGCGCCGCCACGACATACGGACCCGCGGCGCACAATGAGGCGGTCGCGCTGGTGCGGAAGCACTATGGGCGTGTCGCTTCATCCGACGAGATCATCGCGCATTGGCGCGGTTCATCGCGAACCTTCGAGAGCCGTCGGATAGGTTGATCACGCCCTCTACACGGGTGAAGACCCGCTGTGATAAATCAGCCGTGCGCGAACCGCCCGGTAAGCTTTCACGCAGCACATATAAAATGTCTTGCGTCAGCCCCTGTGCTTGAGTATAGCAAGGCAAGGATTGCCTTATGCATCGATGCTGGCTTCGGGTTCTTTTCCTAATCGCATTTCATCAGCAACTCGTTTCTATCGTACCCGTCTCGGCGCAAGAACTGCGGCGCATGCGTGTCGCAGTCACTTCGCCGGGGATGACCAATCTGAGTCTGTACATCGCCGATCGGCGCGGCTTCTTCAAAGAACAACAGATTTTCAACGAGATTATCGTCATGCGTTCGGCGGCGCGGCAGATTCAAGCTTTGGTCGCCGGTTCTATCGAACTGAGCGCGCAGGCTCCTGATCCGCTGATTCGCGCAGTCGAGCGCGGCGCTGATTTGACAATGCTGTCCGGCTTAGCCAATTCGGCAGCGTACGATCTGGTTGCCGACAAGAAATTTCTCTCGATCGAAGAGCTGCGCGGCACGACCTTGGGCGTATCCGGAATTAATTCATCGAGCACACTCCTGCTGCAGAAGATGCTCAGCGCACATGGCCTGAGTTATCCGCGCGACTATACACTCGTAGAAGTCGGCGGCACGAGCGATCGCCTGGCAGCCATTAAAACCGGCGCGACTTCGGCCGGAGTGCTCAATCCGCCGATCAGCTACGTGGCAGCCGAGCAGGGCTTTAAGATCCTAGCTGAGCTAAGAAATTATATCCCAGCCGTGCAGTTCACCGCGCTTTCGGCTCGGCACTCGTGGGCTTATCAGAATCCGAAGCTCACCCAGGACTATTTGGTTGCTCTGCTGCGCGCCAACCGCTATGTGTACGAAAACCGCTCCGGAACACTGGCGATCATCCGCGACTTCTTTAAAGTTCAGTCCGATCATGCGGAACGGGTTTATGAGCATTGGGTGCGCGATAAAGTGATTCCGATCAATGGCGCAATGACTGTTCCCGGGACCGAAGTGGTGCTCGATATCCTCGAGCAGCTAGGTGACTTCAAAGGCAAGACCAGACCCAAAGCCGAGAAATACATCGATGTCGAGCACCTCAACCGAGCACGCAAGCGGATGCAGTAGGAGGAAGATATGAAACGAGAAGTGGCGGCGGAAATCGTCGATTCTCTAAAAGAAGCCGGCATCGATTTCGTCGCAACCTTAACCGAAGCGAATTTGCATGACCTGGTGATGGCTTTGGGCGAGGATACCGAAATCCACCATGTGCCGGTCACTCGCGAGGAGGAAGGAATCGGCATTTGCGCCGGCGCTTACCTGGGCGGAAAAAAACCGGCGATGGTGATGATGAACGCCGGCTTCTTGTTATCCGCCAATGCTTTGGCGACGGTCTGTATTCATCCGGGCATCCCGGTATTGATGCTGATCGGTCACAGCGGCGGGGTCGGCGAAGAAAACGCCGGTCATGCCACGGTCGGCAGTTTGACCGAACCGGTGTTGCAAGCGATGCATATCGTCTACGAAAAAGTCGGCCGCTTTGACGATATCCGTCCGACCATTCGCGATAGTCAGATATTGGCGCGCTCGTCACGACGGCCCACCGCCATTGTCCTCAACAGACAAGCTCTGAGGTAGTGATGAAACGATACGATTGTCTTCGCGCCATCGCGCCGCAATTCCGCGAAGAACTGGTGGTCACCAACATCGGCGCTGTGCGCCACGAATGGCAAGCGCTCAGGCCCCATCCGGGCAATTACCATCTGCAAAACCTCGGACTGACCTCTTCCATGGCACTGGGCTTGGCGTTAGCGCTGCCCCATCGCAAGGTCGTCGCCTTCGATGGCGACGGCTCTTTGCTGCTAAACCTTGGTGCCTTGGCAACCACGGCAAATCAGCATCCGAGGAATCTAATTCACGTGGTCTTCGACAACGAATGTTACGAGTCTTCCCGCGGCGCGCCCACCGCAACAGCCGGGCAGGCCGACTTGGCGGCAATTGCGCGGGGCGCCGGCTTTGGCAACGTGATCACCGCGAAAACCACCGATGAATTCGAACAAGGATTCGCACGGGCTTTGAAGAGCAACGATCTCTACTTCATCCTGGCAAAGGTCGAAGCGGGCGCAGGCGACGTCCCGGCGGCGGCTTTGGATTCGCAGGAGAACAAATACCTCTTCGTGCGCTACATCGAGAAGAACGAAAACCTGAAGATTCTTACTTCCACATTGTCGCGTGCCAGCGACCCTGACCCGAAGTCTAGATAATCTGCGATACTGAGCTT